>DASVNL010000841.1:0-3826 GCA_036383875.1 Thermoanaerobaculia bacterium | reverse complement strand
GTGTTTCTGACACGGACAGACGACGCGGTAGTCGCGTCCCGGTTTCCAGCTTCGTGTTCGTATACGTCGTTGTTGCGTCACCACGCCTCTCGCCAAGGGCAAAAGGCGGACCACTTTTCGGGACACGCAAACAACACGAATGGAATGAGCAGGTTGCCTACATCACCAGAATGGTCTTGGTCTCGTCGTTCAGCATGATCACCAGCGCGTAGACGCCGAGAGCAGTGCCGAGCGGGAAGTACGGAAGGTTCAACGCGGCCAGCACTATCGTCAGCGTGCGCGCCCACGACTTGCGCTTGGAGAGTCCCCATCCCGCGACGACGCTTGGAATCGAGAGGATGCCGACCAACGCCGCAATGATGGTCATGCAGCCACCGACCCACGCCGCACCAATCTGCGCATCGTTACCGTGAGCTTGCGAGAGAATCGTCGCCGCGACACCGGCACCGAGAAAGAAGAAGCCGATCGCGGTGAGCAGTCCGAGGACGCCGAAGATGATGAACAGTAAGGAGATGATCTTGATGTGCTGGTCCATTGCGATCGCTTCGTTCTCTTACTGAGTGCCGCTCGTATCTGTTGATTCGGTATCCGTGTCCGGAGGTTCAGGCGCCGCCGTGTCGACCGTGTCGGTCGCCGCGGTGTCGGTCTCGATCGGATCCGCCGTCACCGCGGTGTCGGTGGTCTCCGTCGTTTCCGTCGTCGCTGTCGTTTCGGTGGTCGTCGTCGTTTCGGGCTCGGGTTTCTTCTCGGTCAGCACCTGTTGCTCGGCGAGATGTCCCCAGCGACGCATGCGCGAGAGGATCATCTGCTGCCGCCAGCGCAGCCGCTTGTTCGGCTTCGCGACGTTCATCAACCGCGGGTTCGGCAAGCATCCCGCGAGCAACGCGGCTTCGCGCGGCGCGAGTGCAGCCGCGGACTTTTTGAAGTAGTGACGCGCGCCGGCTTCCGCGCCGTACACGCGCTCTCCGAGCTCGACGACGTTGAGATAGATCTCGAGGATGCGCTTCTTCGACAGATGCTTTTCGAGCGAGCGCGCGATGAAGTACTCGCGGATTTTCCGCAGCGGATTGCGCGACGGCGAAAGGTAGAGGTTCTTCGCGAGCTGCTGGGTGATCGTCGAGCCGCCGTGGGTGACGCGGCCTTTCTTCCAGTTGCGCTCGAACGCTTCCTTCATCGCCTTCGTGTCGACGCCTTGATGTTCGTAGAAGGAGTTGTCTTCGGCGACGAGCACCGCGCGACGCAGGTTCGGCGAGATTTTGTTGTACGACACCCACCGCCATTCGAGCTCGTCGCTCTTGCCTTCGCGGCGCAACTGTTTCTTGCGCTGCTCCATGAATGCAGTGGTTTCGGGCGGATTCTTCGCGAGCTTCGCGACGTCAGGAAACGTCACGACTTCCCACGCGACGAGCGCGAGGATGGCGATCACCACAACAAGGAGGATCCGCCTGATCACGGCGGAGAGGATAGACTATCGCGCATGAAACGCCTGCTCGCAGCCGCGCTGGTTCTGCTCGTGCCGGGCGTCGCGCTGGCGTTCGACACGACGCGGCGCGCGCAGCCGGACACCGTGCGCATCGCGATCCTTAGCTCCGACGCCGATGGTTCGGGCGAAGACCGCATGGTTCGCACGAAGGTCGTGAACTATCTCCAACGGGAGTTGCGGTCGCGCGGTTTCGATGCGTACGAGACAGAGTGGACGTACGACGACGCCGCGAACGCGGAGAACGTCGACGTCGATTACTACGTCGAGATGATCGGCGCCGGCGCGGACAGCAACGCAGTCGGCGGTGTCGACATCGCGGGGCGCAACACTGAGGTATCGATTGGCGTGGTGACGTCGCTCGTTGGCGCGGAGCTGCGGTTGTACGACGCGCGCACGATGGAGCTGCTCACGACGCAAAGCATCTCCAAGCGCACCTCCGCCATCCGCCCCACCGGCATCGGCCTCGGCGGCGCCGACGTCTTCGCCTGGATCGCCATCCCGTTCTTCGAACGACGCCAGATGAGCAGCGCGGCGAAAGCCACCGCGCACGAAGCGGCAGTGCTCATCGTCGACGCGGTGAAATGAAACCGGTCATCGTCCTCACGACGATCGGTGCCGATTCCGACGCGCGAGCGCTCGCGAACACGCTCGTCGAAATGCGACTCGCGGCCTGCGTGAACATCGTCGAGAAGGTCCGCTCGATCTATCGCTGGGAAGAACGCGTCACTGAGGATGCGGAACAGTTGCTGATCATCAAGACGGCGGATGAACGCGTGGCGACGCTGCGCGAAGAGCTGATGCGACGCCACCCGTACGCGGTGCCGGAGTTCGTGGTGATCGCGATCGCGGAGACGTCAGACGCTTACGGCGCGTGGCTGTTGGACGCGCTGTAGCTTCGTGTCGGAGTGTCTCCGTCGCGCCCACACCAGCAGCGCAATCGCGATTGCGATCGTCACCAGCGAGATGTTGCGTCCGCGTGTGAACGATTCGGGCGCGAAGATCACGCGCAGTTTGTGCTCGCCCTTCGGCACGAACACGCCGATGAAGGCGTGGTTCGCGAATCGCGTTTCGACGCGGCGGCCGTCGATGTACGCGCGCCAGCCCGGCCACGCGGTGTCGCTGATCACGACCCAGCCGTCGCCGTCCATCTTCGCGTCCATCTCGTAGCCGTGCGCGTGGCCGATGCGCTTGAGCGTCAGCGTGCCCGGACCATTCGCGATGTTGTGCGGCTTGTACTCCGGCACCGTGATGACCGCGCGCTCGGCGAAGTCGGTGGTGTTGATCATCGTGAGCAGCGTGCCGTTCGCATCGCGCTCGTAGCGGATCCACGACGGCACGAACGCGCGCGGCAACACGCGCGTGTTCTCGAGCAGACGGCTCTGACGATCCTGCAGCACCAGCTTCCACTGATCGTCGGGAACCGGATCGAGTGAGCCGATCGCGTACTTCACGTTGAGAAACGAGAGGAACGGCTTCGACTTGTCCGGCACGCGATTGAACGACACGCCCTGATGTTCGGACCACACGCGATACGTCTCGAACAAGCGCTTGTTCGTCATCGCCTCGTAGCCGCGCGCGTCTTCGAGTCCGTACAGCGCCGCGGCGTCGGGCAGAAACGCGTAGTGCAGTCCGAGCATGCGGAACGGGCCGCTCGTGTCTTTCTGCATGTGCGCGAGCACCGGAATCGCGGGATAGAACGACTTCTCCGGAATCGCGGGATAGATGTTGCCGTCCTCCGCGACGCGCTGCACGAGCACGAGCGCGAGCACGATCGGCACGGCGATGCGCGGCTTCACTTTGAACGCGAACAACAACGCGAGGATGAACAGCGGGATCAGCTCGGCGAGCGTGAGCTGCTGGATGATCTCGGGCAGCAGTCCTTTCGCGAGTTGCTGCATCGCGAAGAAGTGCGACGTCACGCCTAGCGCGATCGTCAGCGCGAGCACGACACCACCGCACAACCACGCCTTCGCGCGCGTCGCGGGCCACGCGTCGACCGCGATGCCGGCGAGCATCGCGATCGCGAACATCGCGCCGAACGCGAGCCGCTCGTTGATCGTGATGTTGAACAGCGGCAGCGCGTGCAGCAGGTGCGCGACCGGCCACGCATTCAGTCCGCCGAACACGCAGAACGTCGCGACGATGAAGAAGAACCACGTTCCGCGACGACGCGGCGCGAGCAACAACGCGGTCAGCGCGAGAGCGAGCGCGAGTCCGCCGATGCGCAGCGTCGTCGGCTCCCATGCGTCGTTGTAGCTGTCGCGCTGCGGCTGGCCGCCGTAGAACGGCACGACCGAATGCTTGATGCGCTTCACGACCAGTTCGGGATCGATGTGGAACGGC
>DASVNL010000840.1:0-2453 GCA_036383875.1 Thermoanaerobaculia bacterium | reverse complement strand
TGCGCGAGAGTCTGCGCATTCGCGAGAAAGCGAACGGCCGCGTTCACGGAAGCGTCGCGCGCGGTCTCTTCGACCTCGGCAGCATCCTCGAGCCGAGCGGCAAGATCGCGGAAGCCGAGTCGTGTTTGCGCGAAGGTCTTTCGATTCGCGAGACGCTGTACGCGCGTCGCGATCCTGACGTCGACGCGAGCACGCTCGCGCTGACGTGGGCGGGGCTTGGCGGATTCCTCTCGCGCAAAGGCGAGCTCGCCGAATCGGAGCGCGCGCTGCGACGGAGCCTCGCGTTGCGCGACAGCACCAACGATCACGGCTACGCGTGGGCGCGCGCCGCGATGCAACTCGGCAGCGTGCTCACCGCGCAGAATCGCGCGGCGGAAGCGGAGCCGCTGCAACGTCGCGCGCTCGCTGCACTCGAATCGTTCATCGACGCGGGCGACGCGCGCATCGGCGAGGCGCGCATCGCGCTCGCGGAAACCCTGCTGCGGCAGAACAAGCGCGAAGAATCGGCGGCGATGTTCCAGCGCGTCATCGACGAGTTCCCGCCGCAAGGCGAGCGTCACGTCCTCGACGGCGCGCGCAGCGGACTCGCCAAAGTGCGGCTCACGAAATGATCGTGAGGTCGAGCTCGCGAAGCGTGTCCGGATCGGCGATCAACTCGACGCCCGCAATCTGATCGTTCGCGAACGTGAACGCGAACGCGACGCGCGTCTGTCCGCCCGGCGCCCACACGAGACCCGGCTCGCCGTCGATGATCGCCAGCAGCGATCCCGTCGCGCGACCGCTGAAATTCTTCGCGACCGCTTCCGCGCCGCGCACGTTGTTCATCGCGCCGATGCGAATCGCCGCGGAGTCCGCGAGCACGACGGCGTCGGGATCGAGCACGGCGAGGAGACCTTGCAGATCGGCAGCGCGCGCGGCCGCGAGAAATGCGGTGACGAGTTGGCGATGACGCGAACGATCGGGCGCGGGTGGCGCGTCCGCACCCTGCACGCGACGTCGCGCGCGACTCGCAAGTTGTCGCGACGCTTCAGGCGACCGATCGATGATCTGTCCGACATCTTCGAATGAAAGATCGAACATGTCGTGCAACACGAACGACACGCGCTCCGCGGGACTGAGCGTGTCGAGCACGACGAGCAACGCGAGCCCGACGGACTCCGCGAGCATCGCGTCCTCCTCGACCGCGCGCGGTGCGACGCGCGTCGACTCGCAATGTTCGTCTTCGAGCGATTCTTCGCCGCGGGACTTTCGCGATCGCAGCGTGTCGAGACAGACGCGCGACACGACGGTCGTCAGCCAGCCGCCGAGGTTCTCCACGCCATCCGTACGACTCAGCCGAAGCCACGCCTCCTGCACCGCATCCTCGGCCTCGCTCACGGAGCCCAGCATTCGATACGCGACCGCGCGCAAGCGGTCGCGATGCAGTTCGAACGACTCCGCGAGTTGCTGTTGATCGGTCATCACTGATTGAGAGGCCGAAGTGTACGAGCGGCGGGACGAAAAGCCCACGAGCCAATCGCGACGAGCGCGAAGATCGCGGGGACGAGCACGTGTCGCGCGGAGTCGCCAACCGCGACGTGCGACGCGACGGCGCCGGTCATGCTGAACACGATGCCCGCGTACGCCCACTCTTTCAGTCGCGGCAGCGCGGGCACGAGGAGGACGATCGCGCCGAGGAGTTTCCACACGCCGAGAATCGTCATCACGTAGGGCGGGTAGCCGAGTTTCAGCATCCCCTCCGTGGTCGGTTGCAGACGCGCGAGCTCGGCAGCCCCGCCGGACACCATCACGAATGCAATCACTGCGGTCGTCAGCCAATAAGCAACGGTTTTCGTTCTGTTCATGACGCCATGACGGATGGAACAGAGAAAACGTGACGTGATTCGTAGCGCCGCCTTCCAGGCGGCCGGACCGCGGGCTTCCAGCCCGCTCATGAAACCACGTAGCGCCGGCAGGATGCCGGCGTTACGGCCGGCCGCGCGCGGCGCGTGCCGCGTAGTTGAAACCACCGCCGTGCACGTGCCGCGTTCCGCTGCGCGTGACGATCGTGTCTTTCGTGTAGTTGCCGATCGTGATGAGGTCGAACCGCTGGTTGTCGGGCATGAAGAGTTTCCTTGTCAGCTTTGCGCGCGCACGCGCCAGAGCGTGGCGGGAAGAAGGGCGGAAAGCAGAGCAGGCGAGCCAGAAGGTGATGGCGCCGCTGAAGTCGTAGTGACGCACGCCGTCGATGACGCGGACGCCGCGCTCGATGAGCAGTCCGCTGACATTCTCCTGCACCGCGGCGGCGAGGTAGCTGAAGACGCCGACGAATCCCATCACCGCACCGGCCGCGCGACGCGAGACGATGTCGACGGCGAAGAGACCGCCGAGCGACGTCACGAGTCCGGTGAGTCCGAAGCCGTAACGTCAAGCCGTGAGGGACTTTCGCGCGCCACTGCGCGATCCCTGTTGAT
>DASVNL010000839.1:0-4649 GCA_036383875.1 Thermoanaerobaculia bacterium | reverse complement strand
GACGTGCACGCAGAACGGCAAGACCGTCACCTTCGTGCCCTTCCGCGACCTCGAACTTCTCGGAGTGCTCATCGTGTATGCGTTGCCGCTCGCGCTCGTCATCGCCGAGTTCTTCGCGCGGCCACACTGGCCGAAGATCGCAGTGCTCGCGCTCGAGTCAATCGGCGGCGGCTACTCCGCATACATCATCTACGCGCAGGTCCTGTTGCGAACGCCGACATGGATTTTCTACGTGCTCGCGGCGGCATTGATTGTCTACATCCTCACAGCGATCGGCGCGTTCATCCACGCCATGCGTGCGCGGCGATCACTCCAGCTTCGCCCCATGCTCGAGCAGTAGCGCGCGCAACGTCGCGCGATGACAGTGCGCCTCGTCGACGCAGTAGCAGCCCACCGCAAGGTCCGTCGTCTGCGACAACGTCGCGAGGAGTGTGAGCAATCGCGCGTTGTCCGGCTCCGACATCTCCGCGCGATACTTGCGCTCGAACGTCTGCCAATCGCGCGGCGACGTCGCGGCCTGCGCCTGCTTCACGAGGTCCGCGCTCGGTGCGAGTTGCGGCAACCAGACGTCGTACCAGTTCTCGCTCGCGAGCTTCGCCTTCGCGACGCCGCGCGGCGGACGGCGCACCGTACCGATGCGCAATCCCTCGCCTTTCGAACGCTCACTGCCGAGACGGACGATGCGGATGCTCATGCGGGATGGTAGTCCGGTTGTCGGTTGTCAGTTATCGGGGGAACCGAAGCGCGTCCTCATGCCCCCGACAACCGACAACCACATCGCATAAACGCAAAAGCGGCGGACGCCAAAGCGCCCGCCGCCAGAAGAAGTCCTTCGAATTACAGGTTGCGATCGATGAACTGCTGCAGGGCGCCTTTCGGTGCCGCGCCAACCATGCGATCGACCAGCTTGCCGTTCTTGAACATCATGAGCGTCGGGATCGACGTCACGCCGAACTTCTGCGCGACCATCGGGTTGTCGTCGACGTTCATCTTCGTGATCACGGCCTTGCCGTCATAGGACGGAGCAAGCTCTTCGACGATCGGTCCGATGATGCGGCAGGGCCCGCACCACGGCGCCCAGAAATCGACGAAAACCGGCTTGCCGGCGTTGACGACGCTTTCAAAATCGGCGTCGGTGATCTGCTGTACTACCTTCGAATCTGCCATTGCGAGATCTCCTAACGAAGTGACTCAAAGTCGAGCCCGGCGACACAAATTCCACACAACGTTGTGCCTCCGGATGGGCTTATCATGCATGCCGCAGTGTTGATTCCACGTCTTCGGGTAGCTGCTGTACTTCTGCTGGCACTCATCGTCGCCGGCCAGCTCACTCTCCATCAACATTCGCTCATTCCCGAGAGTGGCGGCGCTGCCCCTCTCGCCTGTTCGGTCTGCGCATTCGATGCCGACCGGACCTCTTTGGATACACCCCTCTTCGGCGACGCCCTCGAGTTCCTCGGCGTCGTCGTCAGTGAGACCGAGCCCGTCGCGGCGTCCGTCTCTCTCCTCACCAGCGGCGTCCGCGGTCCTCCCGCGCCTGCCTGCTGACCGCGCTGCTGATTCACTCGCACGCCGCTGAGGAGGTATTCCATGGACCACCACGGTCCCATTCGCTTTGCATTTGCATTTCTCTTCATTGCCGTCCTTTCCCTTCCTGCCGCCGCACAGCAGGACGACCGCATCCAACAACTCGAACAGAAACTCGACGCGCTGATGCGCCAGGCCGCGGAGATCCGTCAGGAGCTCGACGCGATCAAAGGCACGGCCACGCCGCCGTCCGACGATCTGACCGCGATCGACGTCGCGGCGCCAACCACGCCTGCCGCAACTGAACCCGCGCAGACCGCCGACACCGCCGTCGGCAACGTGCAACCCGTCGACAACGTCGCGACGCCCGGCGCGTCGAAGGCGCTGAATCCCGACATCTCCGTCATCGGCACGTTCCTCTCGCACGCCGGCGACCAGTTCGAAGAGCGCGCTCCCGCGGAGCTCGACGAAGTCGAAGTCGCGTACGAGGCGTTCATCGATCCGTACGCGAAGGGCAAGTTCTTCATCGCCGTCGGCCCCGACGAAGTCGACGTCGAAGAAGGCTACGCGCAATTCATCACGTTGCCGTGGGGACTCACCGCGAAGGCCGGCAAAACGAAGGCGACCTTCGGCAAGGTCAACACGTGGCACACGCACACGCGTCCGTGGGTCGATCAACCGCTGATGTTCACGCGCTTTCTCGGCGATGAAGGACTCGCGGACGTCGGCGTGTCCGTGAGCAAGCTGATCCCGAATCCCGTCGGCGTGATCGAGGCCACGGGCGAGATTTACAGCGGCGACGTCGAAGGCGTCTTCGGCCGCACGAAAGACAACGACCTCTTCTACAACGCGCACCTCAAGCTTTTCCGCGACATCACCGAGAACAGCAACATCGAGCTCGGCACGAGCTGGGCGCAAGGCAAACTTCCCGACGTCGGCGGCCGCAACCGTCTCGCGGGCGTCGACGTGACGTATCGCTGGAAACCGCTCGAACGCTCGATCTATCGCTCGCTCATCGTCCGCGCGGAAGGGATCGCCAATCGCCGTGCTGACTTCGATCGCAGTCTTTATGGCTACTACCTCGCGGCCGACTATCAAGTCGCTCGACGCTGGTTCGCTGGCGCGCGCATCGATCGCGCGGATCGCTTCGAAGCCGACCTCGGCGACGCGCGATTCAGCGATCGCGGCTACTCCGCGACGCTGACCTTCTGGCCGTCCGAGTTCAGTCAGCTGCGCGGACAGTACCGGCGCACGACCCTCGATCACGGACCGTCGTTCGACGAGTTCCTCCTGCAACTGCAATTCGCCATCGGCGCCCACGGCGCGCACACCTTCTAGGACAAACAAATGAAACGAGCCATCCTCGCATTGGCAGTAACACTCTTCGCGACCTCCACGTTCGCGGCCGAAAAACTGAACGTCATCACCACCACCGCCGATCTCGCGTCGATCACGAACGAAGTCGGAGGCGATCGCGTCGCCGTCACGTCGATAGCGCGCGGCTATCAGGATCCGCACTTCGTCGAGCCGAAGCCGAGCTTCCTCCTGCTCCTGCAGAAAGCCGATCTGCTCGAAGTGATCGGGCTCGACCTCGAGATCGGCTGGCTGCCGCCGCTCGTCGATCAGAGCCGCAACGCGAAGATCCGTCCCGGCGCGGCCGGCTACCTCGACGTCTCACGCGGCGTCGAGATCCTCGATCGCCCGACTGCGGCCGTGAATCGCTCGATGGGCGACGTGCATCCGCTCGGGAATCCGCACTACTGGCTCGATCCCGCGAACGCAGTGCGCGTCGCGATTCAAGTCGAAAAGAAGCTCGAAGAACTGCGTCCCGCCGACGCGACGTACTTTCAAACGCGCCTCAACGATTTCAAGAAGCGGATGAACGACGCGAACAAGCGCTGGACGGCGATGCTTGCACCGTACAAGGGCGCGAAGATCGTCACGTACCACAACTCCTGGCCGAACTTCATGCGGCGCTACGGACTCAACGTCGTCGGCTACATCGAGCCGAAGCCCGGCGTGCCGCCGTCGCCGTCGCACCTCTTCGATCTGATCACGCTGATGAAAGCGCAGAACGTGAAGGTCATCACGATGGAGCCGTACTTCGATCACAAAACGCCGCAGGCCGTCGCGGACAAGACTGGCGCGAAGCTGGTCGTGCTCTACCCCTCGGTCACGGGCGCGAAGACCGGCACCGATGACTACTTCCAACTCTTCGACACCAACATCACCGCGCTCGTCAACGCACTCAAGAATTAGATAGGGGCCCAATGGATTTACTCGCATTTCTTGCACCCCCATTCGTCGCCGGTCTGATTCTGACCGGCATTCACGCCTACCTCGGCCTGCACGTCGTCGAGCGCGGCGTCATCTTCGTCGACCTCTCGCTGGCCCAGATCGCCGCCCTCGGCGCAACCATCGCGACGCTCAACGGCCACGACGTCCACGACTCCGTGACCTACTTCTGGTCGCTCGGATTCACGATCGCCGGCGCCGCGATCTTCGCGATCACGCGCACGCACAAACATCCGACCCGTATTCCGCAGGAGGCGATCATCGGCATCGTCTACGCGGTCGCGGCCGCGGCGGCAATCCTCTCGATGAGCAAAGCCGCCGAAGGCACCGAGCATCTCAAAGACATGCTCGTCGGCAACATCCTCACTGTGACCTGGACGACCGTCGCGCAAACCGCGGGCGTCTACGCGCTCATGGGGCTGTTCCACTACATCTTTCGAAAACGCTTCCTCGCCATCTCGATGGGCGAAGACATTCCGAACGCGCGGCTGTGGGACTTTCTGTTCTATACGTCCTTCGGCTTCGTCGTGACGTCGTCCGTCGCGATCGCGGGCGTGCTGCTGGTGTTCTCGTACCTGATCGTCCCGTCCGTCGCGGCGATGCTGTTCGCACGTCGCGTCGGAACGCGTCTCGCGTTCGGCTGGACCGTCGGCGCACTCGTCAGCGCGCTCGGCGTGTTCCTCTCGTTCCACTGGGACCTGCCGACCGGCGCGACGATCGTCTGCACATTCGGCGGCGCGCTGCTGCTGCTCGCCGTCGTCCGTTTGTTCATGAAGAACCGTATGAGCTTGGCATGACCCTCGCGAATAGGCCGGGTGTATGCCCGA
>DASVNL010000838.1:0-10605 GCA_036383875.1 Thermoanaerobaculia bacterium | reverse complement strand
CAACGGTTTTCGTTCTGTTCATGACGCCATGACGGATCGAACAGAGAAAACGTGACGTGCCGCGAAAAATTAATTCGTGCGATGCGCGAACGATCGCGAGTACTCGACTTTCGTGCCGCCGCGGGCGTCGTTCGGCGTCGTGACGACGTCGACGAGGACGCGGTCGTGTTCGAACGTCAGGTGCATGAAGCCCCAGACGATGCCCTTCGCGTAATACGTCGTGAGCTCGGGCGACTTCTTCGCCTGATGCGCCTGGAACCACGTGTTGAGCGGGCGATGCTTCGCGCCCGCGCCCGACACGAGCTGCGGCAGCGGCGTCGTGTTCCCGCAACTGTCCGTGTGGACTTCGAGCGTGTGTTCGTGGCCGGCGAGATACATGTCGGCGTAGCGGCAGAGCGTCGGGAGCAGTAGACGTCGCATCGCTTTCGCTTCTTCGAACTTGCTGCCCGCGGATGACCAGAGCGGGTGATGTCCGATGACGATCTTCCAGCGCGCGCGCGATTCTCTCAGCGACTGCTCGAGCCATTCGACCATGCGCGCTTCCTGCTCGTTCGCCGGTTTCGTCCACGGCTCGGGTACGTCGAGCTTCGACGGCGGCAGTTCGCTGCCGTCATCGGCGAGCGCGTCTTCGTAAACCGTCGTGCTCGCGAGGAGCACCTCGGTATCAAGCGCGAAGATCTCGACATCGCCGTTGCTGCGCGGCGGCTGCACGCGATAGCGGATGCCGTTCATGTAGAACGGCGGCGTGGTTTCGAAGTAGCGGACTTCGCCGAGCGCGGCTTCGCGCGACGTGCGCCAGTCGTGATTGCCGAGCGTCGCGTAGATCCGAAAGTCCGGCGCGATTTTGCCGAAGTCGCGGAACGGCGTGAGCAGAATCTCGTC
Source organism: Thermoanaerobaculia bacterium (assembly GCA_036383875.1). Classification (GTDB taxonomy): domain Bacteria; phylum Acidobacteriota; class Thermoanaerobaculia; order Gp7-AA8; family Gp7-AA8; genus QHVT01. The sequence continues at coordinate 9,723 of DASVNL010000838.1, read as the reverse complement.
GAAGCGCTTCGCGTCGTCGACGCCGTCTTTTCCGAGCGTCGGTCCGTTCGGATAGACGTTGTCGCCGAGCATCACCGCTGCGTTGCAGCGCGTGTCGCGACAATACGAGCGCATCGCATCGGCGACGGGCATCATCCCGCTGGCCGCGACGTAGCCGCCCGTCGACGGGAGACGCACGAGCGACGGCGGCTCGAACTCCGCGGGCGGACGCTTGTCGTCGATCCACTCTTCACGTTCGTGCGCGATCGCTTCTTCGAGCGTGCGCACCGGGAACTTGTCTTTGTTCTCGAGATAGTCGAGGTCGTAGCCGTGATCGCCGAACACGAGCAGCGTGAACGGCTCGCGTTTCGGCGGCGTCGTCGCGCATCCTGCCGCGACGAAGATGAGGACGAGGAGAAGGCGGCGCGTCATGATGCGTGCGCTCCGAGTCGTTCTTCGTACGCGGCGAGGATCTCGTCGCGCGTCGCGGTGAGCGGACCTTCCTTCTCGAGTTTCAGCGACGTCGCCGCGGCCGCCCACAGAATCGCCTTCGACGGATCCGCTTGCAGCCGCCAGGTGAGATACGAGCCGAGGCACGTGTCGCCGCGACCGCTGCGTCCGCGGAGCTCGCGCGGCGTGAAACGCTCTTCGTACACGTTGCCGTCCGCGAGCACGAGCAATCCGTCGCGATGCGTGAGCACGACCTCGCGCGGACCGTAACTCGCGAGCTTGCGCGCGGCGGCTTCCTGATCGGCGGTGCCGGTCAGCGACTCCGCTTCGACCGCGTCGGTCTTGAGCACGTCGACGTACGCGAGCGTTTCGGCGATCTCGGGCCAGTGCGTGTGTTCGAGCACGCCGTCGTCGCGACGGATGCGAACGTAGCCTTGCACGTCCAGTCCGACGAGCACGCCCGGACGTCGCAGCGCCTGCAACACGTCGATGCCGACTTCGCCGCGAATCGACGGCGAGACGACGAACGCCGGCGCTTCGAGTCCTTCGACCTGATCGGGCTCGACCGATCCTGCGGTCGCGGCGACGGTGAGGATGCGCTCGTCGACGTTGTCGGTCGGATACTCGAGCCGCATGATCGTCGACGACTCGGTGTAGCGCGGGAACACTTTCACGCCCGCGGCTTCGAGTTGCTCGACGGACTCGCGATCTTCTTCCGCGAGTCGCGTGACCGCCGCGACGGACAAGCCGGCCGCTCGCGCGGCGCGTGCCGCGTAGTTGAATCCACCGCCGTGCACGTGCCGCGTTCCGCTGCGCGTGACGATCGTGTCTTTCGTGTAGTTGCCGATCGTGATGAGGTCGAACCGCTGGTTGTCGGGCATGAAGAGTTTCCTTGTCAGCTTTGCGCGCGCACACGCCAGAGCGTTGCGGGAAGAAGGGCGGAGAGCAGTGAGCAGGCGAGCCAGAACGTGATGGCGCCGCTGAAGTCGTAGTGACGCACGCCGTCGACGATGCGGACGCCGCGCTCGATGAGCAGTCCGCTGACGTTCTCCTGCACCGCGGCGGCGAGGTAACTGAAGACGCCGACGAATCCCATCACCGCACCGGCCGCGCGACGCGAGACGATGTCGACGGCGAAGAGACCGCCGAGCGACGTCACGAGTCCGGTGAGTCCGAAGCCGTAGATGAAGAACGCGCAGGTGAGGAAGAGCGTGCTGGAGAGCGGGACGAAGAAGATCATCGCCAGGCCGGTGAGCTCGAGCACGGAGAACAGCAGATTCGCGGGCGGACGGCGGCCGCGAAAGAGTTTGTCGGAGAGAAATCCGTACGAGACCGCGCCGAGGATTCCGGAGAACGTGTTGACGGAGATGATGCCGCCGGCCTGCACGAGCGAGAAGCCGCGCGACTCCTGCAGGTACAGCACGCCCCACGAGTTGATCGCGTAGCGCGTGACGTACGTCAGGGCGCTCGACAACGCGAGGATCCAGATCGCCGGACGACGCAGCACGCGCTTCTGCGCGATCCACGTGTTGTCGCCTGCAGGCTCGACGCGCGGAACATCGGCCGCGCGATTCTTCCATTGATGCGGCGGCGGCAGTCCGATCGTTTCGGGCCGATCCTGCATGAGCCAGACGAGCGCGATCGCGACTGCGACGCACGCGAAGCCCGGACCCCAGAATCCCGCGCGCCAGCCCCACGCGGACACGAGTCCCGCGACGACGACGAACGTCAGACCTTCGCCGATCGAATGCGCGGTGCTCCAGATTCCGTACGCGCGACCGCGCTCCGTCGTCGTGAACCATTGCGCCATCGCGACGACGCCGGCCGGTGCGCCGAATCCCTGAAACCATCCGTTCAGCGCCCACAACGCGAACGCGACCCAGACGAACGTCGTCGTGCCCATCGCGATGTTGAGCAGCGCGGACATGAGGACGCCGAGGGGGAAGAAGTATTTGAGGTTGGCGTGATCAGCGAGGAAGCCGTTCACGAGCTTCCCGAACGCGTACGCGTAGAAGAGTCCCGAGCCGATGAGACCGAGCTCCGCGATCGAGAAGATGCCCGCATCGAGCAGCGGCTTCTTCACGACCGACAGCGCGAGCCGGCACGTGTACGCGATGCCGTAGCCGATCGTGATCGCGAGCATGATGCGCACGCGATGACGGCGATAGAGCCGATCGATCTCGCTCGCATCGGCGAGCAGTGGACGATCCGGTCCGGATCGCAGGAGGCCGAGGAGTCCGCTCACCCGGTCACCATCGCGGCGACGGCTTCGGGCCGGCCGGTCCGCATCGAACGGCGCGCGGCTGCTGCGATCGCGAGCGTCGGCAGTGCGTCGGCGCCCGAGCACTCCGGCTCTTTGCCACTACGCACCGCATCGACGAACGCCGCGAGCTCGAGGCGATACGCGGCTTCGTAGCGTTCGGTGAAAAAGGAGAGCGGGTTCTCGACGCGAACGCCCGCCAATGTCTTGAGTTGCGTGGTCGATGCGGTGCGATTGCCCGCTTCGATTGCGCCCTCGACTCCGAATGCTTCGACGCGCTGGTCGTAGCCGTAGATCGCGCGGCGGCTGTTCTCGATCACTGCGAGCGCGCCCGATGCGAGTCGCAGCGAGACGACGGCCGTGTCGACGTCGCCCGCTTCGCCGATTCGCGGATCGACGCGCACCATGCCGAACGCCTGCACTTCTTCGACTTCGCTGCCCGAGACGAAACGCACCATGTCGAAGTCGTGAATCATCATGTCGAGAAAGAGGCCGCCGGAGTCGCGAACGTATTCGACGGGCGGCGGCGCAGGATCGCGCGAGATCACGCGAAGCATGCACAGTGAGCCGATCTCGCCATCGCGCACGGCATCGCGCACGCGGCGGAAGCTCGGATCGAAGCGGCGATTGAATCCAACCTGCAGAATCACGCCCGCGCGTTGCGCCGCTTCGACGGCGCGCGTTGCGACGTCGATTTCGAGGTCGAGCGGCTTCTCGCAGAAGATCTGCTTCTTCGCCGCCGCAGCCGCGAGGACCATCGGCGCGTGCGTTGGCGTCGGCGTGCAGATCATCACCGCGTCGACGGCGGGATCGTCGATGACCGATTGCACGTCGGGCGTCCACGCGATGTCGTCGGGAGCGTCGATGCCCGCGCCGAAAAACGGATCCGCGACTTTCACGAGCGTGGCGAATTGCGAGGCGCGGACGTTGTCCGCGTGAATGCGGCCGATGCGGCCGTAGCCGAGGACGCCGATGCCGATTCGTTTCACGCAGCCTCCCCTTCGACTTCGGTGATCGCAACCGCGCGCTCTTCGGCGATCGATTTCTTCGCCGCGCGTGCCGCGCGAATCGCGGCCATCACATCGTCGACGCCGACTTCCGCGGGCGTGCCCGCAATCACGGAGCGGCAGAAGCCGCGGAACTCTTCGACGTACGCGCCGCGATAGCGCAGCAGGAAATTCTCGAGTGGCTTGCCGTGCATCACGGCGTTCTGCGTGCTCGCGATGACGGCGCTGGTGCGGCGGTTGTCGACGGCGAGCGAGCCGAGGGAGCCGAGCGCTTCGACGCGCTGGTCGTAGCCGCAGCGGCTCTGGCGGCTGTTGATGATCACCGCGAGGATGTCGCCTTCGAGTTGCAGCACCGTCGTCGCGGAGTCGAAGTCGCCGAACTCGGAGATGCGCGGATCGACGAGCGCCGCACCGCGCGAGTAGACGCTGGTGATCTCGCGGCCGGAGACGAATCGCGCCACGTCGAAGTCGTGGATCGCGAAGTCGAAGAAGATCCCGCCCGACGTGCGCATGAAGTCGAGCGACGGAAACGCGGGATCGCGATTCACGATCTCGATCACTTCCAACGCGCCGATCGCGCCGGCCTGCACGCGATCGCGCAAGTCGCGGATGTCGGGATCGAAACGGCGGTTGAATCCGACTTGTAGAATCACGCCGGCTTCATCGCGAACGCGTCGGACTTCGGCGGCGCGCGAGAGATCGAACGTGAGCGGCTTCTCGCAGAAGATCTGTTTGCCCGCGCGCGCCGATGCGATGACGAGGTCCGCGTGCATCGTCGACGGCACCGCAATCACGACCGCTTCGATGTCGCGATCGTTGAGAACTTCGGCGGGATCGGTGACGGCGCGAACGCCGAGCGACTCGGCCCACGCGACGTCGATCGTCGGATCGCACACCGCGCGGACGTCGGCTTCGGGAACCTGCGTGAGCAGCGCTTCGACGTGCATCTTGCCGATGCGTCCTGCGCCGAGAACAGCGAGCGGTACGCGTCTCACAGTCCGGCCTCCTCGCGCAGAAATCGGCGGCCCATCGTCGCGTACTGCAGCGGGTTCGCGATGTGCGGGTCCTGCTCGGCTTCGACGATCATCCAGCCGGAGTAGTGCGACTGCTTCAGATCTGCAATGACGCCTCGCATATCCACGTCTCCATCGCCCGGCACAGTGAACACGCCGGCACGCACTGACTGCTCGAAACTCCACTCGTTCGCGATTGCCTCACGCGCGACCGCGCTGCGAACGTCTTTCAAATGCACGTGACGAATGCGCGCGGCATGCGCGTGAATCACGTCGCGCGGATCGTGACCGTCGAACGTCGAGTGTCCCGTGTCGAGCAGCAGCGACACGAGCTCGGGATTGGTCGCGGACATCAGACGATCGATGTCGTCCGCGGACTGGACGCCTGTGCCCATGTGCGAGTGGTAGACGTTGGTCATCCCTTCGTCGCGCGCGATCTCGCCGATGCTATGCAGGCCGTCGACGAGTCGCTGCCACTCGGCGTCATCGAAGCGCGGACGCGCCGCGGACACAGGAAGCGGTCCGCCTTGCACGCAACGTCCGCACTCCGCGATGACGACAACCGATGCGCCCATGTCGCGCAGGAAGCGCGCGTGCGTGCGATACGCGACGACGCTCTCGTCGAGGCGCGACGCGTCGGTAAAGTAAACGCTTAACCATCCGCTGGCGACGCTCAAGCCGTACGGCTCGAGCACGCGCCGCAATACTTGCGGATCGCGCGGAAACTTGCCGCCGACTTCGCAGCCTTCGTATCCGGCCTGCGCCATTTCGGCGAGGCATTGCTCGAGCGGAATGTCGCCGCCGAGGTCGGGCCAGTCGTCGTTGGTCCAGCCGATCGGCGCGATGCCGATCCGCACTCGTTCGTTCGTCAAGTCGTCTCTCCTGCGACCTGCTGCACTCGCTTCGTCATCGCCACCCCAGCCCGCACCACATCCTCACTCCGCGAAACCTCGGCGACACCCACACGCCACCACGACTCGTATCCGTGCGTCATGCTGTTGCGGTCGACTTTCACTTCGATCAGCGTCGCCGTCGCGGACTCGCGCGCGGCCGCGATCGCGGCGTCCAGTTCATCCAACGATCGCGCGCGGAACACCGTCACGCCGAGCGCTTCCGCGTACGCGGCAAAGTCGATCGCGTGCTGCAACTCGTTGCCGAATCCCTTCGAGCCCTGCGACTGCTGCAGTCCGCGGATGCATTGAAATCCGCGGTTGTCGAACAGCACGACATGGATGCGCGTCCCGTTCTCGAGCGCGGTGACGAGCTCCGAGTGCAGCATTAGAAAACTGCCATCGCCGACGAGCGCCCACGCTTCGCGATCGGGATGCGCGAGCTTCACGCCGACTGCGCCCGCGACTTCGTAGCCCATGCACGAGTAGCCGTACTCCAGGTGATAGCTCTTCGGCGCCGCGGGCCGCCACACGCGATGCAGATCGCCGGGCAGACTTCCCGCCGCGCAGACGATCACGTCGTTCTCGCCGAGCGCATGATTCAAACGTCCGAGCACCGCGGTCTGCGGGAGATCCGACGTCGTTGCATCGAGCGTGTACAGTCGATCGACTTCGCGCGCCCACGACGCTCGATGTTCCGCGATTTCGTTCTGATACTCGCGCGTCGTTGCGTGATCGGCGAGGAGCGCGTCGAGTGCTTCGAGTCCCGCGCGGGCATCGCACACGAGCGATTTCGCGTCGAGCTTCATCGCGTCCGCGCGATCGACATTGATGTGGATGCGCTGTTGTTGGGCGCCGGAGAACAAGCTCTTCGACGCCGTCGTGAAGTCGGAGAGGCGCGTGCCGATGAAGAGAACGCCGTCCGCGCGTTGCGCGAGTTGATTCGCGGCGAGCGTGCCCGTCACGCCGACACCGCCGGCGCTCATCGGATGCGCCCACGTCATCGCGCTCTTGCCCGCCTGCGTTTCCGCGACCGGGATTCCGTGTCGCGTGGCGAAGTCCGCAAGCGTCGCGGTTGCATTCGAGTAGTGCACGCCGCCACCCGCAACGATCAGCGGACGTTTCCACGCGCGGATCGCGTCCGCGACTTCGGCGAGGTCGCGTAACTCAGCAGGCGTTCGCGCGATGCGCCACACGCGCCGCGCAAAGAAGCTCTCCGGATACTCGAACGCCTCGGTCTGCACATCCTGCGGCAGTGCGATCGTCACCGCGCCCGTTGCGACGGGATCGGTGAGCACGCGCATCGCGTTGAGCATCGCCGGGACGAGTTGTTCGGCCCGCGAGATGCGATCGAAGTGGCACGAGACGGGGATGAAGCAATCGTTCACCGACACCGTCGCGTTGCTCGGATGTTCGAGTTGTTGCAGCACGGGATCGGGCTGGCGATCCGCGAAGATGTCGCCGGGGAGCAGCAGCACCGGGATGCGATTGATCGTCGCGGTTGCCGCGGCGGTGACCATGTTCGTCGCGCCGGGTCCGATCGAGCTGGTGCACGCCCAGATGCCCATGCGATCGCGTTGCTTCGCGTACGCGATCGCCGTGTGGACCATGCCCTGTTCGTTGTTCGCGCGCACGAACGGCAGCGCGTGCTCTTCGTTTTCGAGCGCCTCGCCGATGCCGGTCACGTTGCCGTGTCCGAAGATGCCGAGGACGCCGGCGACGAACTTCGACTCGATGCCGTCGCGCTCGACGTATTGCTGATCGAGAAAGCGGACCAGCGCCTGCGCCATCGTCAGACGGATCGTCATCGCATCCGCCAGGACGGCGACCATGGCGCCGCGTCGAGCATCCAGCGGTTCTCCTCGCCGACTTCGGGCACGGAGTAGCGCGCATCGGGAAGATGGCGGATCACCCAGAGGTACCACATCGCGCAGCCCGGCGCCGCGACCTGCGCGTGATCGTTGCCGGCCATGATTTTCACCGTGTCGCCGCTGCGCACTTTCACGACGTCTTCACCGAGCTCGCCGTGTCCGTAGCCTTGCTCGGGCGAGAAGCGGTAGTGATAGATCTCGGTTTGCGGATGGTGATGCGGCGGCGTGCTCGACCAGCGTCCCGGAAGATGCACGACCTCGCCGAGCACGAGGTTCGCTTCGGGACGATTGCGGTCGTCGAAGATCGTGCGCACGAGGCGATACGCGGTGTCGTCGAGCTTCCCTTTCGCGCGATGCTCGGACATCAGCATGTTCGCGCCGTCGAACAACACCGGCTCGAACGCGCGATCGTTCGCGGTGCGAAAGAGCGCCAGCTCGGCGTCGGAGTCCGCGACGATTTCGAATCGCGAGTTCGCGGGGACGTGCAGCGCAATCGGATCCTGTTCGAAGATCGAGTGACGCTCCGCAACGCGCTCACCGCCATCCCAGCGAAACCGCACAGCGCCATCGAGAAGAAGCGCTGCGCCTTCGAGTGCCGATGCGAGGTCGGCGGTTTCGCCGGCCTTCATGCGCAGCAGGCCGAAGTCGATGCCGGTATCGAGCTCGCTCTCGCCCGCGCGGGTGATCCAGTCGAGCGCGGGACGGTCGTTCGACGTCCGGCGAATGTGTGCGCGATTCATGATCTGTCTCCCATCGCCGCCAGCCACTGCTCGACGAGCAATCCGTAGCGTTCCGCGACCTGATCGACGACAGCGTCGTGTCCCGCGGTCCCGGCGAAGTACGCCGCTGCCGCATCGCCGAAGACGGAACGTCCGACCGCGAATCCAGCGGCGCGCGGAAACTCCGCCGCGACGCGAAAGTCGTCGTGCAATTGCTCGAGCGGCTTGCCGCCGCCGAGCACGATGATCCAGGCGTCGGACTCGCGCGCGTCGAGTGCGCGTTCGATGTCGCGCCAGTCGCTCGCGGAGAGTGGCGGCAGCTTCCACCACATCGGCTCGATCCCTTCGGCGCTGAGATCGTCGATGAGTCGCGGAAGGTCGCCGTCGGCGAAGACTTTGTCCGCGGGCTCGACGATCTCGATCATCAGATCGCGGCCGAGCGCATCGCACGCGGACTGCAGTTCGCGCAGTCGTTCGAGTTGCGCGCTGCGCATCGTCGCCGCGTCGTCGGGATGCATGCGAAACAACGCTTTCACGAACCAGCGCGCGGGTCGCGCGAGGATCTGCGCATACGCTGAGCCTTCGCCGATCCACTGCGTCGGCGTCGAGCCCGCGTGTTCGATCGGTGCGCCAATCGTGCGTCCGCGCGACGTCGCTTCTGCGAGCAGCGGCGCGCCGTAGATCGGATCGACGAGCAACGCGCAGTGCGACGTCGCCATGCGTTGCGCGACTCGCTCGAAGCCTTCGAGGATCCAGCGTTTGAGTTGAGGGATCGTGTCGTGCGACGCGCCCGCGGCGTCGGCGATTTCTTCGAACTGCAGGCGATGATCGAACGCGAGGACGAGCAGCAGGTGATCGTCCGCACGTCCCGCGCGACGATGCAGTCGCGCGAGCTTCGTGCTCTGCGCCGCAACGCGCGAGTCGGGTTGATCGAGAAACCAGCGGATCTCGTCCATCGTGGCCATCGCCGGCGCGCAACCATGACGCGAGACGACGAGCGCGCCGTTCGCATTCGCCCACGACGCCGACGTCGCGAGTGATTCGCCGCGCAGCCAGCCGCGCAGAAATCCCGCGAGGAACGCATCGCCCGCGCCGAGGACATTCAGGACTTCGACCGGCCGTCCGGCAAAGCGCTGTTCCGCTTCGCCAGGCACGAACACCGAGCACCCGTGCACGCCGCGCTTGCAGACGATCGTCGCGGTGGATTCTTCGCGAAGTGCGCCGATCGCTTTCTCGACGTCGTCATCGCCACCCGCGATGCACAACTCTTCTTCTGTGCCGACGATGAGATCGACGAACGGCAACAGTCGCCGCATGACGGCCGTGACGTCGGACGAACGTTGATAGCGCGTCTCGCCATCGCCTTTCGCCGCGAGTCCCCACAACACCGGTCGATAGTCGACGTCGAACACGATCGCGGTACCGGCGCGACGCGCCGCGCGCACGATGTCGAGCGTGAGCTCCGCAGTCGCAGGTCGACTCAACCCCGTGCCCGTGACATGCAGCGCCTTCGCCTCGGCGAAGATCGCGCGCT
>DASVNL010000837.1:0-7672 GCA_036383875.1 Thermoanaerobaculia bacterium | reverse complement strand
CGATGGGACAACGTTCACCATCGCACGAGATCAGCCAGCGCACGTTCCGCCTGCTGTTCGTCCTCGTCACGGGGGACACGGAACCGACGGCGGAGGAAATCGCGAAGGTGAACGAATGGCGCGCGCTGGTCGAGCACAACTTCGCACTCGCGACGGGCGGACGAGCGAAGCTCGTCACCACGTTCACGCGCCCGCCAAAATCGCGCGCGGTGCGCTAGGAGATTCGACGCCGTCCCGGCGGCGAGACGCCGCCGGAAACAGCCGGCGAGACGCCGGCGGTCCCTCACGCAGTCGCGTGAACAGGCAAGCCGAAGATGTCTCGCTCGATGCGTGCGCGTACATCTTCCCAATCGGAAGTCTCGAGTGTCCCGGCGTCGACCGCCGCGCAGCGGCGCTCAATTTCGAGTGCCCACGACTCGTCGATCTCTGCCTGCGCGGCGGGATCGAGGCTTTCGAGGAGGCGTGTCGCAATCTTCGCGCGATCGTGTTCGGGAAGATTCAGGACCTGTTCAAGCAGATCGGTGGCTTGACTCATGGCGAAAGTCTACGCGCCCTACCGCCGCGCCGCGACGTTGGACGTGTGGCCGCTCACCATCCACCACTTGCCTTTGCGCTTCACGTAAACGTCCGTGTAGCGGAGGTCGTTGGCGTAGCGGATGCCGCCGAGGGTGAAGCGCTGGAGCATGCGGCCGGTGACGACGGCGGCGTCGCCGTAGATGCGGATCTGCACTTCGCGCGGGTCGTAGGGCTCCATCTTCATGCCCGTCGTGGCGAGCTCGCGGATCACGTCCGTTTTCGTGCGGCGTGTGCCGCTGGGGCTGATGAACACGTAGTCATCCGACAGATTTCGCTCGAACCATTCCGCGTCGCCGGTCCAGGTGGCGACGGTGATTTCCTCGTCGAGGCGGCGGACTTCCTCGTAGTCATCGGCGAGCGCGGCGCGGGTCGTGAGCAGCAGCGCGATCGCGAGCAGCGGGATTCGGCGTTTCATCGCGCACCGAACGTAAAGGCGATTGGCGAGGGGGTCAAGGACCATCCGCCTCCTTGATCCGGTTCCGTAACCCGAGTGACCCGATGTAGTCACCGCGGGAATGAAACCTTGTTTCGTGCGATATAGAGCGTCCGTATGTCGACCACCGAAGCTCCGCCGCGCAACCTCGACTTCATCCGCGAAATCGTCGAGGCCGATCTCCAGTCCGGAAAGCACACCACCATCGTCACGCGCTTTCCGCCTGAGCCGAACGGCTATCTGCACATCGGCCATGCGAAATCGATCTGCCTGAACTTCGGCATCGCGAACGAGTACGGCGGACGCTGCAACCTGCGCTTCGACGACACGAACCCCGTCAAGGAAGAAGCCGAATATGCGCACGCGATCGTCGAAGACGTGCGCTGGCTTGGATTCGAAGTCGGAGAGCCGCTGCACGCGTCCGACTACTTCCAGCAGCTCTACGAGTGGGCCGAGTACCTGATCACGATCGGCAAGGCGTACGTCGACAGCCTGACTGCCGAGGAGATGCGGGCGTATCGCGGGACCCTCACGGAGCCCGGCAAAGAGTCGCCGTATCGCAATCGCAGCGTCGAGGAAAACCTCGACCTCTTCCGCCGCATGCGTGCGGGCGAGTTTCCGGATGGCGCGCACGTGCTGCGCGCGAAGATCGACATGGCCTCGCCGAACATCACCATGCGCGATCCGGCGCTCTACCGCATCCGCCATGAAGAGCATCACCGCACCGGCAACACGTGGCCGATCTATCCGATGTACGACTACGCGCATCCGCCGTCCGATGCGATCGAGCACGTGACGCACTCGCTGTGCACCCTCGAGTTCGAAGACCATCGTCCGCTGTACGACTGGCTCGTCGAGACGCTGCCCGTGCCGTCGCGACCGCGGCAGATCGAGTTCGCGCGACTCAATCTCAATTACACGGTGATGTCCAAGCGCAAGCTCCTGCGACTCGTCAGCGAGAACCACGTGCGTGGCTGGGACGATCCGCGCATGCCGACGATCGCGGCGTATCGGCGTCGCGGCTACACCCCCGCGTCGATTCGCAACTTCGCGGAGCGCGTCGGCGTTGCGCGTCGGGAGAACGTCATCGACGTCGGACTCCTCGAGTTCTGCGCGCGCGAAGATCTGAACAAGATCGCGCCGCGCGTGATGGGCGTGCTGCGTCCGCTGCGCGTCGTGATCGAGAACTATCCGGAAGGAACGAGCGACGAGCTCGAGACGCCGGTGCATCCGGAAGATCCGTCGCTGGGCACGCGCAAAGTCCCGTTCTCGCGCGTCGTGTACATCGAGCAGGACGACTTCATGGAAGAGCCGCCGAAGAAATTCTTCCGACTCTCACCGGGTCGCGAAGTGCGACTCCGTTCCGCGTACTTCATCACCTGCACCGGCGTCATCAAAGACGACGCGGGCAACATCGTCGAGCTGCGCGCGACGTATGACCCCGCGACGCGCGGTGGCGACTCGCCGGACGGACGCCGTCCGAAAGCCACGCTGCATTGGGTTTCGGCGGAACACGCCGTCGATTGCGAAGTGCGTTTGTACGATCGGCTCTTCACCGTCGAGGATCCGGAAGAGGGTGGCGATTTCCTCGCGCACATCAATCCGAATTCGCTCGAAGTCATCGCCCACGCGAAGCTCGAGCCGTCCGTAGCGGGGGCACCCCCGCAGACCCGCTATCAGTTCGAACGGCTCGGCTACTTCTGCGTGGATATTGACTCCACCGCAGACCGCATGGTCTTCAATCGCACTGCGACGTTGAAGGACACGTGGTCGAAGGTGAAGGACTAACACTCACAGACTTCGCAGGAACGCGACGAGCCGCGATCGGTCCGTCGCGTTCAGTGCGTTGAAGCGGTCACGTGCGGCGCGACCTTGCCCGTCGTGCGCGGTGATCGCGGCTTCGAGCGATTGCGCGCGGCCGTCGTGCATGAATCGCGTGAGCACGCGCAGTCCCCAGAGCGGCGCCGTGCGGAACTCGCGACCCGATGCTGCGCCTTGCACGATTCCGTCGCCGAGGGCGCCCATGTCATGCAGGAGGAAGTCGGAGTAGGGCTGATACGTGACGCGATTCAGCGCCGCGATCGGACTCGCGCCGGTTTGCAGCGTCGCGACGTGGCAACTGTTGCAGCCGATGCGATTGAACACCTGCTCGCCTGCGGCGGTATCGGCGTTCGTTGCGCCGCGCGGCGGTGCGGCCATGAACGTCATGAAGTCGGCGAGCAGTTGCACGTCTTCGCCGCCGTCATTGAGTCCGGGGCGCGGATTGAACTGCAGCTCCGCGCAGTTGCCGCTCGGACAGTTCTCGTTCGGGAACGCGGGACTGGTGATGCCCATCTCGTTGAGATACGCGTCGCCCGAGAAGTGCAGCAGCGTCGCGATCTGCGCCTTCCATCCGAACTTGCCCGCGGTGCGCGTGCCGGCCGCTGGATTGTCGACCATCGCGACGCGGCCTGCCGTGCCGTCGTTGCGTGCGGCCTGCGCGGCGGCGAGATTGATGAACGTCTGATCGGGAGTCGCGTCGACGAACCCGAGTCCGAAGAGCGGCGTCGACTTGCGGCGCGCGACGATCGTCGCGGCGCGCGGCACCGGCTCGGGACGGAACGCGTGCAGTGAGCCGTCGCGCGGACCGATGCCCTGATTCTGCAGAAGCTGTCCGCCGAATTGCGTGAGCGGATCGAAGACGCCGTTCGTGATCGTGCCGATGCGCGTGACGAGCGTGTTGCTGCTGCCGCCGAGACTCGGGACGTTGTGGCATTCGCCGCAGGAGCGGCCGTTGAAGACCGGACCGAGTCCGTCGTCGACCGTTTCGACGCTGCCGAACTCCGTTCTGCCTTCGTTGAACTCCGCGGTCTGTGTCGCGGAGAGTCCGCGGATCGGATCGCCGAAGTTCGATGTCGGTGCGGGTGTGGGTGGAGGTGGTGCGGGAGCGCCGGCCGCGCGCCGGCGCGCCTGCGCGTGCGTGATGCCGGTACAAACGAGTGAACAGAGCGCGGCCACTGCGAGGATTCGCTTCATGGTTTCTCCTTTGGTTGTCGGTTGTCGGTTGTCGGGGGAACGATGAGACCGGGACCAGACTCGGATTAAATTGGGTTGTTGCGGATTGGACGCGAGGCGCGAAAGTGCGTTTACGTCTCCCCCGACAACTGACAACTGACAACCGACAACCACTCACCCATGAAACGCGATCTCGAAATCATCGCCTCGATCAGCGAGGCCTTGAACAGCGCGCCGAATGTGCAGGCCGCGCTCGAGCAGACGCTCGACGTCATCGCGCGCGAGCTGAACCTCGACACGGGTTGGGTGTGGCTCGTCGATCCGGAGACGGGGCACGTGTACAGCGCGGCCGCGCGCAATCTGCCGCCGTACTTGCAGGAGCCGGTGCGGATGACCGGCGCATCGTGCTGGTGCATCGAGCAGTTTCGCGCGGGCGAGTTGCGCGGCGACGGCGATGCGATCAACGTCGACGTGATGGGCTGCAGCCGGCTGCGTCCCGCGGTGAACGCGCATCGCGATGACCTCACGCGCGGCATCGCGCATCACGCTACCGTCCCGCTGTTCTTCCAGGACAAGCCGCTGGGCATCCTCAACATCACCGGTCCCGAGATGCGACGTCTGTCTGCGCGCGAGTTGCGATTGTTGTCGACCATCGGCTCGCAGCTCGGCGTCGCAATCGAGCGTGCGCGACTCGCAGAGGAAAGCGCGACGCACGCGCGTGCTGACGAACGCACGCGCATCGCACGCGAGATTCACGACACGATCGCGCAGAGCCTCACCGCGATCGCGTTGCAGATCGAATCCGGACGGCTTGACGACGCGCTGCGCGTCACGCGCGCGACGCTCGACGAGGCGCGGCGCTCGGTGATGAACCTGCGCGCGGAGCCGCTGGCCGGCAAGCCGTTGCCGCTCGCGCTGGCGTTGCTCGTGCGCGAGTTCACGTCGCAGTCCGGCATCCGCGTTTCGCTCGATGCCGCGCCGTGCGAGTTGCCGCTCGCGGTCGAGGCGGAGCTGTATCGCATCGCGGAGCAGGCGCTCGCGAACGTGCAGCAGCACGCGCATGCGAAGCACGTCAGCGTGTCGCTGCGATGCACGAAGCGCGCGGCGACGCTGACGATCGCAGACGACGGCACGGGCTTCGACGTGCGCCGCATTCGCGACGATCGTCACGGCGTCCGCGGCATGCGCGAGCGCGCGAAGCTCGCTGGCGGAACGCTGAAGATCGACGCGAAGCACGGCACGACGATCGTGGTGAAGGTGCCGCGATGAGGATCGCGATCGTCGACGATCATCCGATCGTGCGCGAAGGTCTCGCCGCCGCGCTCGCGAATCGCGCGGACTTCGAGATCGTCGCGGAGTTCGCATCGGCCGAGGAACTGCTGTCGTCGCGCGTGACCGCGGACATCGTGCTGCTCGATCTCGAGCTGCCGGGGATGAGCGGCGTCGATGCGGTGTCGCAAGTCAGCGCGCCGGTGCTCGTGCTCACGGCGTACGCGAACGACGAGCAAATCGACGCGGTGCTTCGCGCAGGCGCGCGCGGCTATCTGCTGAAAGGCGCCGCACTCACGGAGATCGAACACGCGATTCGCGTGATTGCGCGCGGCGAGCGCTACATCGATCCGCGCGTGTCCGCGCGTCTGGTCGCGCTGTCGACGGCGCCGCGACTCTCGCCGCGCGAACGCGAGGTCCTCAAGCTGATCGCCACCGGCAAGTCGAACAAAGAGATCGCCACCAGCCTCGGCGTCACCGAACGCACCGCCAAGTTCCACGTCACCGCGATCCTCACCAAGCTCGGCGCCGACAATCGCGCCGCGGCGGTGACGATCGGCATCGAGAAGGGGCTGCTGTAGATCAGTTGGCGGTTCGCGCGCCTGCGGCGCGCTGGCGGTTGGCGGTTGGCGGGAGAAACCGATCCGCGAATCGCGCGACTCTCGCGACGGCTTGAACCGCCAACTGCCAACCGCCAACTGCCAACCTGTACTTTCGGACATGTTCCTGAGCGCGAATCGCGCGCATGTTGGAATTCATGAAACCAACTGCTCTCATTACCGGTGCTTCGCAGGGACTCGGCCGCGCGGTGGCGCGGCTGCTCGCGCGGCGCGGGTATCGACTCGTTCTCAACGCTCGCAATCCTGAACCGCTGCACGCGCTCGCGCGCGAGCTCGGCGCCGTCGCGATTCCAGGCGACGTCTCGCAGATCGCCGAAGAGATCGCCGCGCAGGCCGGCGACATCGACGTGCTCATCAACAACGCGTCCGAGCTCGGACCGCTGCCGATGCCGCGGCTCGAAGACTATCCGTGGGACGCGCTGCTGCACGTGTTCAAAGTCAACGCCGTCGCGCCGCTGCATCTCGCGCAGTTGCTGCTGCCGCGGATGAAGGAGCGCGGCTCCGGCACGATCCTCAACATCATTTCGGACGCGGGCATCAACGCGTATCCGGGCTGGGGCGGCTACGGCGCGAGCAAAGCCGCGCTGCTGCATCTCTCGCGCACCCTCGCAACGGAACTCGAAGGAACGGGCGTGCGCGTGTTCGCCGTCGATCCTGGCGACATGCACACGGAGATGCATCGACTCGCGGTCGGCGGCGGCGACCTGTCGCATTTGCCGATGCCCGAGGATGTCGCGCCGATGATCGTGGGGTACCTCGACGATCTTGCGGAGGCGGTGTGACGACGCTCGACTTCGAACTGCCGCGCGAGCTCGAAGCGCGCGAGCCGGCCGAGGTGCGGGGCGACGGTCGCGATGACGTGCGCTTGCTGGTCAGCATCAAGAAGGATGACGAGCTGATTCACGCGCACTTTCGCGATCTGCCGCGATTCCTTCGGCCAAACGATCTCGTTGTTCTCAACACCACCGCGACCTTGCCCGCCGCGTTGTCCGCGATTCGCGACGACGGCGACGCGATCGCGCTGCACGTCTCGACGCCCATCGCCGCGAACTTGTTCGTCGTCGAGCCGCGCGTCGCGGGACTGAAGCCTGCCGTGGCGCAGGAGCGATTCACGCTGCCCGGCGACGTCACGTGCACGCTGCTCGCGCCGTATCGCGACTCGCAGCGATTGTGGATCGCGGCGATGAACGTCGCCGACATCCGCGCGTACCTCACGCGCTTCGGCCGTCCGATCACGTACTCGTACATCGAGCGTCCGTTCCCGATCGACGCGTATCAAACCGTCTTCGCCGACGCGCCCGGCTCCGCGGAGATGCCGTCCGCGGGACGCGCATTCACGCGCGAGATGCTCGTCTGCCTGCGCCGCAGCGGCGTGCGACTCGCGAAGCTCGTGCTGCACGCGGGCGTCGCGAGTCTCGAATCGCACGAGCAGCCGTACGAGGAGCACTACGAAGTTCCGGCCCGCACGGCGAAAGAAGTGCGACGCGCGAAGATGCGCGGCGGTCGCGTGATCGCAGTCGGCACGACGGTCGTGCGTGCGCTCGAATCAAGCGTCGATCGCGATGGTCGCGTGATCGCCTCACGCGGATGGACGGATCTCGTGATCACACCCGAGCGCGGCGTCCGCGTCGTCGACTCCCTGCTCACCGGCCTCCACGAGCCAAAGGCCACGCACCTCGCGATGCTGGAAGCCATCGCGGGACGCCCGATCGTCGAGAGCGCTTATACCGCCGCCATCGGTGAGAAGTATTTGTGGCATGAGTTCGGCGATCTGCATTTG
>DASVNL010000836.1:0-3778 GCA_036383875.1 Thermoanaerobaculia bacterium | reverse complement strand
TGATCTCGCCGCACAGCGCCGATCACACGAGCGACGCGCATCTGCGCGCGATGCATTTCTTCATCGAGAACTTGCGACGGTTCCGCGCAGGCGACTCACTGGAGAACGTCGTCGACAAGTTCGAGCAGTACTGAGGCGCCGGCTTTCACCGGCGCCTCGCGAAGAAATCAGACTGCCTTCGCGACTTTGCGCGAGATCGCCTTGGCCTGCAGGAAGAGGCCGAGGTAGTCGCGGCCGCCGGCTTTGGAGTCGGTGCCGGACATGTTGAAGCCGCCGAACGGATGCACGCCGACGAGCGCGCCGGTGCATTTGCGATTGAGATAGAGATTGCCGACGAAGAACTCTTCGCGCGCGCGCTCGAGCTTCTCTTCGTTGTCCGTGAACACCGCGCCGGTGAGTCCGAACTCCGTGTCGTTCGCGATGTGCAGCGCGTCGTCGAAGTCCTTCGCCTTGATGACCGCGAGGACCGGTCCGAAGATTTCTTCCTGCGCGATCGTGCCTTTCGGATCGACGTCGATGATCACGGTCGGCTCGATGAAGAAACCGTTCTCCGGATTCACGTTGCCGCCCGCCACCAGCTTTCCGCCTTCGCTCGTGCCCTTGTCGATGTAGCCCTTGATGGTCTTCATCGCCTTCTCGTTCACGACCGGGCCAACGGGGAAGTTCTGAGTAGGATCGCCCATCGCAAGCTTCTTCGTCTTCTCGACGATCATCGGAACGATCTGGTCATAGACCGCGGCGTCGATGATCGCGCGCGAGCACGCCGAGCACTTCTGCCCCTGGAATCCGAACGCCGACGCAACAACCGCGGACGCGGCGTCTTCGAGATTCGCGACTTCGCGATCGACGATGATCGCGTCCTTGCCGCCCATCTCCGCGACCACGCGCTTGATCCAGAGCTGACCTTCGCGATGCTTCGCGGCCTGCTCGACGATGTGCAGTCCGACGCCCTTCGATCCCGTGAACGAGATGAAGCGGATGCGCGGCGACTGCACGAGCGGATCGCCGACTTCCCCACCCGAGCCACTGACGAAGTTCACGACGCCGGCCGGCATGCCTGCCTCTTCGAGCAGCTCGAAGAAGCGATACGCGATCCACGGCGAGTCGGACGACGGCTTCATCACGACACAGTTGCCCGTGACGAGAGCCGCGGTGGTCATGCCGCACATGATCGCGAGCGGGAAGTTCCACGGCGGAATGACTGCGCCGACGCCGAGGGGGATGTAGACGAGGTTGTTCGCTTCGTTCTCGATTTTCGTGATCGGCTGCTCGCCGCCGTAGCGGTACGCCTCACGCGCGTAGAACTCCATGAAGTCGATCGCTTCCGCGGTGTCCGCATCGGCTTCCGCCCACGACTTGCCGACTTCGAGAATCATCACGGCGGAGAACTCGTGCTTGCGCTGGCGCATCAGATCTGCGGCCTTGAGCAGCACGCCCGCGCGAACGTCGACGGGCTGGCGCTTCCACGACTCGAACGCGGTCCACGCGACGTCGATCGCGCGCTCGGTGTGCTCGCGCGTGCCCTTCTGAAACTTGCCGAGCACCTGATCCTTGTGCGCGGGGTTGATCGACTCGAAGGTGCTGAGGCCTGTGATGCGCTCACCGCCGATGACGAGCGGATGCTCCTGGCCGACCTGGCCGAGAACGTTTGCGAGCGCGAGCTCCATCGCTGCCTTGTTCTCGGGCGTAGTGAAATCGGTCAGAGCTTCGTTGCGGAACTCCGGGAGGGACATTCAGTGATTCCTTTCAGGCTTCCTTGTTGCTTAATTGCTCAGGTTGAAAAGGCCTGCGCGATGCGCGGCGTGTAAGGGATGGGTATGTTATCGAAATCGACCGCGAGAGCAACCGTGACCGCTCTCGTGCTGCTGACACTCTCGTGTGCGCGATTCACACCGTGGCGCAACGAGCCTGCGCGGCCCGAGGTGAATCTCGCGTTCACACTGGAACGTAACCTCATCGAGCTCTCAAATGTTCGCGTGGACAACCGCGACGGCCGTTTCATTCTGGGAACAGCTTTGCCGCGCACCGTGCTCGACACGCACTTCGCGGTCCCGCCACGTCGCGACAACGTGCTGCAGCTCAGCGAAAAGGAAACGCTTCACATCGACCCCATCGCTCAGGACCTCGGCGGCGTCGCAGACGGCATCATCGGCACCGAGGCGTGGCGCCGGGCCGCGATCACGATCGACTACCGCGCGGGACTCGTCACGTATCAGAAGAACGGCATCGCACGCGGCTACATGACCGTCTTCCGCTTTCAGGCCGAGCCGATGATGTACGTCGCGGTGAACGGTCGCGAGACCGCGGTCATCGTCGACACGTCGAGCCCCGACACTCTCGTCCTTCCCGGCGAGAATGGACGCGGCACCGTCGACATCGCGATCGCCGGGACGCTGTTCGGCAAGACCGACGTGCGCTACGCGCCGGTTTCGCATCCGCGCATCGGCAATCGACTGCTCTCGAAGTTCCTCGTCACCATCGACTATCGCAATCGCCTCGTCGGCGTGTGGCGCGATCCTCGAATTACGTAACGCTTCCGTGTAACCGTTTCGCGCGAGCGGCTTCCTATACTCACGTCATGCGAACCGTCCTTGCATCCTTCCTTCTGTTCGCATCCGCGGCTGCGGCGCACGCGCAATCGTTCGACCTGCAGGGCTACGTCGCAGGTCGCGCGATCAATGCGACCGGACCGGCGTCGTGGCTCGAAGGCGGCACCGGACGATTCGAGGCGACGGGCGATCGCGACGACTTCATGGGCGTCGCGCAACTCGGCGTCGAGTGGACGCCGTCGAGCTTTTTCCGCGTGCACGTGAGCGGCACCGCGCGCCAGGATCCGGGCGAGTTTCGCGGCGACAGCGTGGGCCTTGTCGAAGCGTACGCCGATCTCCACAAAAGCTTCGGCCTCGACGACGTGCAACTGCGCGCGGGGCAGTTCTTCCTCCCCTCGTCGCGCGAGAACATCGATCCGCTCTGGGCGTCGCCGTACACGATCAACTACTCCGCGCTGAACACCTGGATCGGCCAGGAAGTGCGGCCCATCGGCGCCGACTTGCAATATCGCCACGTCACGAGCGCGGGGCACTTCATCACCGGCGGCGCGACCGCGTTTCGAGGCAACGACACGATGGGAACCTTGCTCGCGTGGCGCGGCTGGTCGATCGGCAGCCGCCTTTCGACGTACGGCGAAACGCTCCCGCTTCCGCCGCTGCCATCGCTGGCCGACAGCGGCACGTTCTTCCGTCAACGCGACGACGGCACGACGCCGTTCACGAAGGATTTCGACGGCCGTACCGGATTCACGGGTCGCGTGCGCTACTCGATTCCGCAACGCGGCAGCCTGCAGTACACGTTCGTCGACAACCGCGGCGATCGCAAGTTGTATCCGCCCGCGTCCGGACCGTCCGGCGAGATCTACTCACCGCGCGCCGAGTATTCGTGGGCGACGAAGTTTCATCTCATGAGCGCGGAGATCGGCAATCCCGACGCGCTCGTCTTCGCGTCGGAGTACATGCGCGGCCGGACGTTGATGGGCGTGTTCGCGAATCACGTCGACGCCGGCTTCGACGCGTTCTACGTGCTGACGTCGTACAAGCGCGGCCGCAATCGCTGGACCGCGCGATACGAAGTGTTCGGCACCGACGAGCGCGACTTCAGCGAGCTCGGGGAACGCAACGACGAGAGCCTGCGCTCGTGGACGCTCGCGTGGCTGTTCGACGTACGCGACAACATCCGCGCGGGCGCGGAGTTCACGCAAGTCACGGGACAGCGCGCGGACACG
>DASVNL010000835.1:0-24834 GCA_036383875.1 Thermoanaerobaculia bacterium | reverse complement strand
CGGCGGGACGTCGCACGCGGCGCTGACGCCGATCATTCGTCGCGCGTTGCGCAAAGATCCGGCCGATCGCTACGAGTCGATTGCGGACATGCTCAGCGCGCTCGAGTCGCTCAAGCGCCGTTCGACATCGCGACGCAAGGCTGTGACGTCGACCGATCCGCAGGAAAGCGAGGCGACGCAGGCGATGACCGCCGTCGCGACGCCGGTGAAAGGCCGCATCGATTCGATCGCGGTGTTGCCGGTCGTCACGGGGACGCTCGATCCGGCGCTCGAGTATTTGATTTACGGATTGAGCGAGGGGATCACGAACGCGCTGTCGCACGTGCGGCGTCTGCGCGTGATCGCCGCGGGGACGACTGCGCGATACGCGGGCAGCGGACTCGATGCGCGGCATGTCGGACGGCAGTTGAATGTCGCGGCCGTGGTCGGCGTGCGTGCGCGTGTCGACGAACAAGCGCTGCACGCCGAGGCGAGTTTGATCTCGACGACGGACGGCTCGGTGCTGTGGTCTTCGCAGTACGACCGGCCGCCGCGCGACGTTGCGGCGTTGTCCGAGGCGATTGCGGAGGACGTGGCGGAACGGGTGCGCGTGCGTGGCAGCTCGGCGCCGCGTCGCACGGTGAAGAAGAAACGCGCGATCGATCCGGAAGCGCAGCAGTTGTATCTCAAGGGACGCTTTCAGTGGATCAAGCGGCATCCCGAAGCCGTGAAACAGGCGATGAGTTTGTTTCAGCGCGCCGTCGAGATTGATCCGGCATTCGCGATGCCGTACGCGGGACTCGCGGATTCATTCGTGATGCTCGGATTCATCCAGGCCTTGCCACCGCGCGAAGTTTTGCCGAAGGTCAAAGCGGCGGCGCGCAAAGCAATCGAGCTCGATCCGACGCTCGCCGATCCGCACGCAACCCTCGGCTACGCGGCCGGCTTGTTCGAGTGGGATTGGGACACCGCGAAGCGCGAGCTCGAAGAGGCGATGCGCCTCAATCCGAATTACCCGTGGGGGCCGCACTGGCTGGGCATTTTGTATTGCGGACGTGGCGAGACGGAGCGCGCGCTCGAGCTGATCGATCTCTCGAAAGAGCTCGATCCGTTATCACCGATCATCAACGTCGGCGCGGGCATTCCGCTGCATATCGCGCATCGCTACGACGAAGCGATCGCGGCGTATCGCGCGGTGCTCGAGACGGACCCGTCACTCGCGCCCGGTCATTACTACCTCGCGATGACGCTGGAGATGACCGGCGACTACGACGACGCGATCTCGCATCTGCGTCGCGCCATCGAGATCGCCGGTCCGGCCGGCCTGTACCTCGGCGAGCTCTCGCACGCGTTGAGCTCCGCGGGACGCATCGACGAGGCGCTCGAAGTGCTCGAGCAACTGCGCAGTGCGGCGTCGAAGCGGTACGTTTCGCCGTACTGCTTCGCGGTCGCGTACACCGGCCTGCGCCGCTTCGACGAGGCGTTCGAAGCGCTCGAGCGGACGTTCGAGGAACACAACGCCTGGCTGTGGTTCCTCCCCGTCGATCCGCGATTCCATCCGCTGCGCGGCGACCCGCGACTCGCGGCGCTGCTCGATCGCTACAGACTCACCGTGCCGGCGACTCAGTAGCAGGAGCCGCTGTAGTACCAGTCCTGCTGTCCGTACGTGTGCTTCTGAATCGACTCCGTCTTCTTCTGCATGCAATCGCTGCGTGCGCGCCATTTCGCGTCGGCGTCCGGATCGTTGTTGCTGTTCCACAGCCGGGCCATGTTCGCGGCTTCGGCTGCCGAGTTTTGATCGCGCTGAAACTTCAATGCGGCGACGGACAATTCGTGACAACGCGGGCCGTCGTACTTGCAGTACTGCGCGACGTCGAACGTGAAATTCGCGACGCTCGATCGATCGGGACCGTCTTTGTCGATGCGTGCGACGAACGCGCGTGCGACAGGATCGCGTTGCTTCTCGATCAGTCCGCGGTCCATCAGGACCTTTTCCGCGGTCGGGCTGCCTTGCTTGAACGCCTCGAACCACCAGTACGTCGCGAGCGCCTCGTTCGGCGGGAGTCCGTAATTGCCGTCGTAAATCTGCGCGAGGAACGACGACGCCAGTGAATTTCCCTCGAGTGCTGCCTTTTCGAACCAGAAGCGCGCGCCTTGCGTGTTACGCGGACCGCCGATCGCTTTGAGCATGTATTGCGCGAGCAAGTTCGCGGCGGCGTTGTTGCCCATCTCCGCCGCGATCTGCGCCCATTCGCGCGCCTTCACGGGATCCTTCGCGGTGCCGTCGCCGTCCTGATACGCATAAACCATCAGTGCGACGGCGGGGAGATGTCCGAGCTCCGCGGCCTCGAGGAAGATCGGGAACGCTTTGGCTTTCGAGGCCGCGAATTCGGCGTTGGTCTTCGCGCTATTGCGCACGCTTTCCGCCTTCGCGAAAAGCGCCGCGCCCTCGGGCGATTCTTTCGGCGCATTGAACAACTCTGCGACTTTCGCTTCCGCGTCCGTCTCGCCGGCCATCGCCGAGCGCAGGTACCAGAAGCGCGCCGCGGTCAGACTCTGCGCGACGCCTTTGCCGTTCTTGTAATACTCGCCGATGTTGAACATCGCGGCGTTGTTGCCTGCGCGCGCGCTGGCGAGATACCAGGTGAACGCCTTGGTGGTGTCGAGCGGGACGCCCTGGCCGTGGGAAAGCATGTAGCCGTAGCGCAGCATCGCGTCGCGATTCCCTTTTTCCGCGGCCTTGCGATACCACTCCGCGGCCTGTGCGAGATCCTTCTCGACGCCGATGCCGTCGTACAGCATGTCGGCGACGTTCTCCATGCCGAACGCATCGCCGAGCTCCGCGCCCTTGCGATACCACTTCATCGCCTCGGCCGGATTCTTCGCGACGCCGTTGCCATTGCGCAGAGCGTTGCCGATGTGATTCATCGCGTCGGCGTGACCCAGTTCCGCTGCGCGCAAATACCACTGTGCGGACGTCGCCGGATCGGCTGTGACGTTTCGGCCTTCCTCGTACAACGCGCCGAGGATGTAGGCTGCCTCAGCGTGACCCTTGTCGGCGGCCTGCTTGAAGTACTCCAGCGCCTTCTCGTAATTTCCGGCGCGCCACGTGGCCTTGCCGAGTCCGAACTGCGCGTCGCCCTCGGCGGCGAAGAGCGATTGTGCGGCGATGAGCAGGAGGATCGCGAGGAGCGTGCGTTTCACTTCTGCTCCGCGCCGAGATCTTTCAGCATTGCCTTCGCTTCTTCGTTGGCGGGATCGAGTTTCAGCACCTGCTTGAAGTCCGCGATCGCGCGTTCGGCGTTGCCCGCGCCCAATTGAATCTTTGCGCGATACGTGAAGAGCATCGGCGTTTTCGGCGAGAGCTTGATGGCCGCGTCCATGTCCGCGAGTGCGTGGGCATAGTCGTCGCCGTCGAACGCGACGATCGCACGATTGACGAGCGGCTGCAGGTCGGTCGGATCGAGACGGATCGCTTCCGTGAAATCGGCGACCGCTTTCTTCGCGTCCTCCTTGCGGTAATGCATCACGCCGCGATTGAAGTACAGCGCGCTCAATTTCGGATTGAGCGTGATGGCCTGATCGAGCTCGGCGATCGCCGCGTCGAAGTTGCCCTGACGCTGAAAGGCCAGCGCTTTGTTCGCATACGCGACGGCTTTGATCTCGGCCGTCTCCGTTTCGCTCGCGATGAGACGTCCGCACGCGGCCATCACGACATCGTGGTTCTGGCTGCCCGTGCAGTCCGACCTGTCATCGGCGTACAGAGGGGAAATGGTGGTCAACGCGATCGTGGCGATCGCGGCAAGCAGACGCGTACGCATGTGGCTCTCCTGTTTGATTCGTGAGGTTCCAAGGAGAATCGCGCACTTTCACGAAAGAATCCCTCACGCGAGGACGCGGACTTCATGCGGCGCTGTCGTAAAATGAATGGGGTCCACATCCAAACAACGGGAGAGATTATGTCCACCAACTCGTGGGAAATCCCACATTCGGGCGGCGTCCGCATGCTGACGATCGAGCCTGGCCAGAACGGCAAGGAGATGATTCGCCTCGATGGCCGTCCGGCGGCCAAGCCCCTCGATCCGAGCGAGGACGAGCGCGACATCCTGATCGACGGCCAGCTTTACATCCTGCGTCGCATCCCGGGCGGATTCGGCTTCGATCTCGAATTTCCGCCGCCTGTCTATCAAAGCCGCCATCAGATGTCCGCCGAAGCCGCATCCGCCGGCATGGTCGGCGGATTTCAGGCCGCCACCGAAACCTTCAAGCTGGGCCGCCTGATCTGGATCGTCCTCGCGGGCGTGATTTTCGCGATGATCTACTTCGCGATTCCGCGCTACGAAAACGAAGCCGTGAAACGCGTCAACCTCCTGCTCAAGGAAATGGCCCTCGGGCCGGGACCGCAGGAAGAACTGGCCATGGGAATCTGGCTGCGCAACACGCGCACGCCGACGCGCGAAGAGCTGAGCTGGTGCATCGACCATTTCCCGGAGTTCCGCAAGGCGAAAGACCTGCGCCGTAAATTCACGACGTACAGCGTCGTCAAGAGCGAGATGGTCGAAGGGGCGAAAGTGCCGACGGCGCTGATCACCATCGACGTCGAGGGCAAGCAACACAAGATGCTCGTCCCCGAACGAAAAACCATCACCTGGGCGGACTAAACCGCGCGCACGCGAAGAGGTAGATGCTCGCCGCCGTACGGCCGGCGAGCATCGCCACCGCGCCTCCGACCGCGCCGATCATCCCGAACACGGACATCGCAAGAAACAGCGCCACCGCGAGCATCGTCGCTTCGACGGCCGTCGCGATGCTCACGATGCGCGTGCGATGCTCGAGGATCCAGCGCGCGCGCTGAAACGACAGCACGTACTCGAGCACGGGATAGAGGATCAGCAGACGCGCGGGCCAGACCGCGAACTGCGCGAGATGCGGCGTGAGTCCGGAGAGTCGCTGGAACCAGAGCATCTCGAGCGGCGTGAGCGCGACGAGTGCGAGCGCCAACGATGCGAGTGTGCCGAGGTAGAGCGCGGTGCGTCCGACTTCGCGCTCGCCTTTGAGGGCGATGCCGACTTCCTGAAACGCGACGCCGCCGCTGCGGAACAGGAAGACCATCGAGTTGACGACGGGCCACACCGCGAGTGATTCGATCGGAAAGCGTCCGCGGCCGAGTCCGAACGTGACCAGCGGGCCGAGGGCCATCGAGAGGATCGAGGTGATCGCGAGTGGGAAGTAGAAGCGCGCGATGTCGCGCTGACGCAGTAACGTCCCTTCCGCGACGACGTCGCTGTCGACGATCGACTGCACGATGTGCCGCGCCATCCAGCGGCTCGCGAACGCTTCGAAGAACACGCCGGAGAACAACGCCAGTGCGCCGACGAGCGCGCCCGGAAGTTTGAAGACGAAGGCGAGCAGCGCGGCGGTGACGGACATCATTACGAGACGCACGATCGTCCCGTACGCGACGCGGCGCGTGAGGTGATGGCGCACGAGGATGCCCTGGTAGAAGCGGCGATAGCCGATCGCGGCGGGCCAGAATGTCATCGCGGTCGTCGCGATGTGGGCGAGCTGCGCGATGTCGTGCGGCAGTCCGATGAGCCGCTCCGCGACGAATGCGAAGACCGGCGGCATCACGAGGATCAGCATGCCGGCGGTGACGATCGCGTTGAGGAGATGAGCGAAGCGTCGAAGCGCGAAGAACGAGGCGCGATCGAGGACGAGCGCGGCCGATGCGGAGAGCAGCATCATGATCGGCGACTCGATCAGCCACGCGAGCGAGACCGCGACGCCGAATGCTGCGAGTCCGTGCGCCGCTTCCGGCATGCGCGCGACGATCGCGGCGATGTACGGCCCCTCGAGGGCCATCATGAACCACGTCGCCGCGAGCGGAAGCCAGAAGAGAAAGATGCGGCGCATGCGCGGCGCGCATTGTAGGTGGGACGACGGGCGAAGAGCCCGCCGCTCCACGATCGGTTAGCGTCTGCGCGGGCGCTGGGTCGTGCTCACGACGTCGATCCGGCGCGGGAACATCGTGCCGTTCGCACCGGGACGTCCGATCACGCGGACCACGTCGCCCTGGCGCAGGTCGTAGACGTGCGCGTTCTTGTTGTCGCCGATGCGAACGTCCACGGCTGAGTGCGCGACGAGGCGTTCGTAGCCGCCGTTGTCGAGTCGGAGAACGTAGTCATCGCCGCTGCGCGCGATCGAGGTGATGCGACCGTCGACGCGAATCGTGCGCGAGTAGTACCAGCCGTACGGTGTCTTCTCGAGAAGACGATCATCGGCCTGGACGGACACTCCACCGAGCGTGGCAAGCGCGAGCGTGAATGCGGCTAAGAGCTTGGTTTTCATGATGTTGTGCCTCCTCGTCCCCATGAGGACAACAGGAGATAGTGCGAGCGGGACGCCAGGTTGGTTGATGGTTGATGGTTGAAATGGTTGATGGTTGATGGGGGCTACGATTCGCCTGGTGATTTGCTCCCATTAACCATCAACCATCAACCATCAACCAAGAACGGCCTCATCATTTCCGCATGAAGAAGTGCGATCTGGTGATGAAGGGCGGGATCACGAGCGGCATCGTTTATCCGCGCGCGGTGGCCGAGCTCGCGAAGGAGTTTCGCTTCGTGAACATCGGCGGGACGTCCGCCGGTGCGATCGCCGCGGCATTGACTGCAGCGGCCGAGCACAGGCGGCAATCGCAGCAGAGCGACGCTGGCTTCGACGCACTCGCGACGTTGCCGAAGTGGCTCGGCCACAACGACGGCGGACGCTCGCGACTGCTCAGCCTCTTCCGACCATCACCCGATGCGCAAGGGTTGTTTGCGATCGCACTGGCGTGGATCGAAACGCCGGGGACGAAACGCGCGAAGTCGCTCGCGACGCTGCGCGCACTCGGCCGTCACTTCAATCGGTACGGCAGCATCGCGCTCTTCATCGCGACCGTGCTGATCGCGATCAGCGTCGCGACGGCGTGGCTGTTGTGGGATCGCACGCGCATCGTCTCGATCGGCGCGCTCGTCGCGATCGTCATCACGATCGCGATCGCGGCGATCGCGTTCTTCATCGCGGCGATCGTCGAGATGATCGTCACCGCGTTGCGCGTGTTGCCGCGCAACGGCTTCGGCATGTGCAGCGGCGCGAACGGACTCACCGACTGGCTCGCCACTCAGATCGACGAAGTCGCGGGGACGAGCGAGCCGCTCACGTTCGGCGATCTGCGCAAGCACGGCATCAACTTCGAGATGATGACGACGAACCTCACGCACGGACGTCCGTACCGATTGCCGTTCGACGTGCGCATGTTCTTCTTCGCGCCGAGCGAGATGCGCGCGCTGTTTCCCGAGCGCGTCGTCGCGAAGATGATCGCGTGCGCGCCGGAGGACTCGAAGCCGATCACGACGCCGTCAGGCGAGACGCTCGTCCCGTTTCCGTCAGCCGATGACTTGCCGGTGATCGTCGCGACGCGGCTCAGTCTCAGCTTTCCGATTCTTCTCAGCGCCCTGCCGCTCTGGTCGGTCGACTACGCGCGTCGCGACGTCGCACATCATGCGGAGCGTTGCTGGTTCTCGGACGGCGGGATCACGAGTAACTTTCCCGTGCATTTCTTCGACGCGCCCGTGCCGCGCTGGCCGACGTTCGCGATCAATCTCGCCGAGCGCACGCCGCGCTACCACGAGGACGGACAGCGGATGTACGTTCCGACGTCGAATCGCGGCGGCACGAACGAATGGTGGACGCCGCTCGAATCGCTGCCGGCGTTCATGAACGCGATTCTCGAAACGATGCAGAACTGGCGCGACAACATGACCGCGAAGCTGATCGGGCGTCGCGATCTGATCGCGCACGTGTTGCTCGCTCCGAACGAAGGCGGGCTGAATCTCACGATGGACGCTCCGACGATTGAGAGCGTCGCGTCGCGCGGGCACGAAGCAGGAGCGGCGTTCCGTTCGAATTACGACAAGGCGTGGCCGAACCATCGCTGGATTCGCTGTCTCGCGTTCATGGGCTCCCTCGAAGGGACCCTCGGGCAGTGGTCGGACGCATTCGACGAAACGTTGTTCGACGCGCCGCCGCCGTCGTACAAAGTCTCGCAGGAGGAGCGTCGCGCGATGCGTGCGGCCGCGGTCGCGCTGCATGCGCACGTTCGCGAGAACTTCGCCACGCGACCATTTCACAGAGCGCGGACGCCGCGTCCCGAGGCGATGTTGCGACCGATGCCGCGCGAGTGAGTCAGCGCTCGGCTTGCAGGCGGATGCCGGCCGGCTTGTCGTCGCGGCGCGTCGTCGACGCGGTCGTGCCGCGCTTCTTCGTGCACTTCTTCGTGTAGAGATCGCGATCGGCGGCGTCGAGGAGTTGCTCGAGCGACCGCTTCGTCAGCGCGGATGAATGCGCGACGCCGCTCGTCGCGCGGACGCCGAACGTCGTGTCGCCGGTACGCCAGCGCAACGCCTCGACTTCGCCGATGAGCCGCTCCGCCGCGCCGGCGACGTCTTCGATCGTCGAGTCGGGCACGAGCAGGAGGAACTCGTCCCCGCCGTAACGCGCGATGAGATCGCCGGCGCGGGTGCGGGCGAGAAAGAGTGCGCCGAGGTCGCGGAGGATGCGGTCGCCGGTGAGGTGACCGTAGGTGTCGTTGATCGGTTTGAAATCGTCGAGGTCGATGATCGCCAGGCCGACCTCGCGCTCCTCGGTGAGCAACACGTCGATGCGCGCGTAGATCGCGCGGCGCGTGGCCACGGCCGTGAGCTCGTCGCGCGTCGCGAGCAGTTCCCACTCGCGGGCGGTCTGCTCGAGCTTGCGTTGTCTGGAGACCATGCGCTTCGCGGCGACCACCTTCGCGACGACTTCGACTTCCGTGCAGCTCTTCGAGAGGAAGTCGTCGTAGCCGACCGAGAGCGCGGAGATCTTCGCGTCGAGATCGTCGTGCGACGTGAGCATCACCGCGAACTGATGCGCGAGCTCTTCGTCCTTGCGAATCGCGCGAATCAGCTCGAAGCCGTCCATGCGCGGCATCTCGAAGTCGGAGATGAGGAGATCGAACGAGCGCGCCCGCAGGAGAGTCAGCGCTTCGACGCCGTCGGACGCGGTCTCGACGTCGAAGCCGAGGCGGCGGGTGAGGAGCGTGAGCCAGAGCCGGAAGTGCTCATCGTCGTCGACGAGGAGCACACGAACATCCCCGGCGTCAGTCGCAGCATCGTCGTCGTCGGAGTGGCGCCGCTGTGGAGATGTCTTCATCGCTGCGAACGCGACGACGACCTTCAATCCATACGCCAATTCTGACGCCGGATGTGATGCAGATCACCGAATCACGACAATGATTTGAATCCGGTCTCCTCGACCGGTTCGCGATTGCGGTCCAGACGCGTGACGATCCACTGTTCGCCGCGCCGCTCGACCTCGAGAACGATCGACGCCCACATGCTGTCCGCCAGGTTCTCCGACCAGCGGAAGCGGAGTCCCGGCCAGTCCGACTCGGGCACGCCTCCCTCGCGCAGGTGCGTCTCGGCCATTTCGATGAGCTCAGGTCCGCCAACATGATCGCAGGGCATGTCGCTTATGCTACGCGCGCCATGAGAGACATTCATTCTTTTGCGCGGCCCGAAGAGGCCGTCGTGCGTCATCTCGCCCTCGATCTCGACGTCGATTTCGAATGGCAGCGGCTTTCCGGCTCGGCGACGCTGCAGATGGACGTGAAGGACGGTGCAACCGAGCTCGTCCTCGACTCGAACGGTCTGGCGATCGAGCGAGTGACACTCGATGACACCTCCGATGCCCAATTTTCGCTCAGCAATATCAAGCCGTTCCTCGGCCAGTCGCTGACGATCGGCATCAAGCCCGACACGAAGTGGGTGAAGATCGAGTACGCGACGTCGCCCGACGCGGCGGCGGTGCAGTGGCTCGGACCGGAGCAGACCGCGGGTGGGAAGCATCCGTTTCTCTTCACGCAGTCGCAGGCGATCCTCGCGCGCACGTGGGTGCCGTGTCAGGACTCGCCCGGCGTGCGCATGACGTACGAGGCGACCATCCGCGTGCCGAAGGGACTCATGGCCATCATGAGCGCGGAGAATCCCACGGAGCTCAGCGCGAGCGGCGAGTATCACTTCAAGATGCCGCAGCCGATTCCGTCGTATCTGCTCGCGCTGGCGGTTGGCGATCTCGAGTTCCGCAAATACAGCAGCAACAGCGGCGTGTGGGCGGAGAAGCCGATGATCGACGCGGCGGAGCACGAGCTCGTCGACACGCCGAAGATGATCGAGGCGGCGGAGAAGTTGTACGGTCCGTATCGCTGGGGCCAGTACGACGTGCTCGTGCTGCCGCCGAGCTTCCCGTTCGGCGGGATGGAGAATCCGCGGCTCACGTTCGCGACGCCGACGATTCTCGCGGGCGATCGCTCGCTGGTCAGTCTGGTCGCACACGAGCTCGCACATTCTTGGTCGGGCAATCTCGTCACGAACGCGACGTGGAACGACTTCTGGCTGAACGAAGGGTTCACGGTGTACTTCGAGCGCCGGATCATGGAGTCGGTCTTCGGCCGCGATTACTCCGAGATGCTCGCGCTCCTCGGCTTTCAGGATCTCGAAGCGACGGTCGCCGAGTTGTCCGCGCGCGACACGCACCTCTTGCTCGATCTCGAAGATCGCGATCCGGACGACGCGGCGACGAAGCTCGCGTACGAGAAGGGCTACTCGCTGCTGCGCCTCATCGAACAGACGGTCGGCCGCGAGGCGTGGGACGCATTCCTGCGCGACTACTTCGATCGCCACGCGTTCCAGTCGATGACGACGCAGCAGTGGATCGAGGAAGTGCGCACGCACGTGCTGTCGAAGTATCAGGGCTCCGAAGACCGCATCGGTCTCGAACAGTGGATCAACACGCCGGGGATTCCGGACAACGCGCCGGTGCCGCAGTCGGACGCGTTCCGCAAGGTCGACGAGCAAGGTCGCGCGTTCATGAGCGGCACGCCCGCCGCGCAACTCGTCACCCAGCACTGGTCGACGCACGAGTGGATCCACTTCCTCCGCCGCATGCCCCGCAAGATCGACTACGGCAAACTCGTCGACCTCGACGAGGAGTTCCACTTCAGCGACAGCGGCAATTCCGAAATCCTCCACGAGTGGCTGATGCAGGCGATCGAACAGAAATACGAGCCGGCCTATCCCGCCCTCGAACGCTTCCTGCTCCGCCAGGGCCGTCGCAAGTTCCTCAAGCCGCTCTACCAAAAGCTGGCCGAAACGCCGGAAGGAATGGAGCGCGCCCGTGCGATCTACGCGAAAGCCCGTCCGATGTACCACGCGGTGAGCTATCGGACGATTGATCAGATTTTGAAGTGGAGTGACGCGTCGTAAGCCACTCATCACTCGTATTACCCTATCTCCATCCCACGCCAGAGAGGTCCGCATGGAAACGACTGAATCCAAGTCTTTGCCCGAGAACGCGTATGCCCCGTTGAAGCCCGGCGAGGTGTATCAGCCGATGGTGCCGGCGGAGCAGACGCCGCCCGAGGTGACGCCGCGGGTGATCATCTGGGGGTTGTTCCTCTGCGTGATCTTCACCGTCGCTTCGGCGTATTCGGGATTGAAGGTTGGCCAGGTGATGGAGGCGGCGATTCCGATCTCGATCCTCGCGATCGGACTGGCGCGTGTGTATCGCCGCCGCTCGACGGTGCTCGAGAACGTGATCATCACGAGCATCGGCGGCGTGTCGGGATCGGTCGTCGCGGGCGCGATCTTCACGCTGCCCGCGCTGTACTCGATGAACCTCAATCCGCATCCGGTGCAGACAATCTTCATCTGTCTCGCCGGCGGCGTCCTCGGCGTGTTGTTCCTGATTCCGCTGCGACGCTACTTCGTCCGCGAGATGCACGGACGTCTGCCGTATCCCGAAGCAACCGCGATCACGGAAGTGCTCGTGACGGGCGAGAAGGGCGGATCGCAGGCGAAGCTGCTGCTGCAAGCGACCGGCATCGCCGCGGTGTACGACTTCTTCGTCACCACGTTCCAGGTCTGGAAAGAGCTGCTCGACTTTCAATTCATCGGCGCGATGCGCTCGCTGCAGGACAAAGCCCGCATCGTCATCCGCTTCGACGCCGTCTCCTTCATCCTCGGCCTCGGCTACGTCATGGGGCTTCGCTCGTCGATGATCCTCGTGGCCGGCGGCGTCGTCTCGAACTTCGTGCTCGTCCCGCTGATCTTCATGATCGGCAGCAAGATCCCGGAAGCCGTTTACCCCGGCACCAGCCCGATCGCGTCGATGAACGCGGCGCAGATCTTCCGCAGCTACGTGCGACTCGTCGGCGTCGGCGCGATCGCGACGGCCGGCATCTTCGGCATCGTCAAATCGCTGCGCGTCATCGCCGGATCGTTCAGCGTCGCGGCGAAGGCGTTTCGCGCGGGCAGTGAGGGACACGGCGAGCGCACCGATCGCGACATGTCGATCGTCACGATCCTCGCGGGCGTGGTCATCGGCGCGATCGGCGTGGCGATCTTCTTCGGAACGTTGAAGCCGTCCGTGACGGTGTTGATCATCGGCGTGTTGCTCACGCTGCTCTTCTCGTTCTTCTTCACGTCGGTCGCGGCGAACGCGATCGCGACGACGGCGCGCAATCCGGTCTCCGGCATGACGATGCTGACGATCATCATCTCGTCCGCGGTGCTGCTGCAGTTCGGCGTCTCCGGCACGACGGGCATGTTCTTCGTGATGGCCATCGCGGGCATGGTGTGCACCGCGCTGTCGGTGTCGGGTCAGACGATCACCGATCTCAAGACCGGCTACTGGCTCGGCTCCACGCCGTCCGCGCAGGAAAAGATGAAGTTCCTCGGCGTCATCGCCGCGGCGATCGCAGTCGGTCTGACGATCGTCATGCTCGCGAAGGTCTTCCAGTTCGGCGAAGCTGCACCCGGCGACGTGCGCAAAGTTCTCGACGCGCCGCAAGCGTCGATCATGCAGGCGCTCGTCGAGACGTTCATGAATCGCCAGCCGATTCCGTACATCCTCTTCGTCGCCGGCGCGATGATCGCCGTGTCGATGGAAATGCTCGGCGCCCCCGCGCTGATCTTCGCCCTCGGCATGTACCTCCCGCTCGAGCTCAACACGCCGGCCCTCGTCGGCGGCTTCCTCTCGCACCTCATTCTGAAAAAGTCGGAGCGCGAAGGCGGTCCGCGCGGACGCTCGATTCGCGAACGCGGTGTGATCATCGCCTCGGGATTGATGGCCGGCGGCGCACTCGGCGGAGTATTCGGCGCGGCGTTGCGACTCTTCCCGTGGTACTCGGAAGACAAGATCAAAACGCCGTTCTACGACAACGACACCGTCTCGCAGCTCGTCTCGCTGTCGTTCTTCGTCGCGCTCTGCCTGTACGTCTGGTTCGACTCGACGCGGAAACGCACGCTGATCGAGGAGTAGTCAGAAAATCGCGAGGCCGCTTCTGCGCGTCGTCTCGGCGCGCAGTCGCTGCATCGTGTCGCCGTCGCGCGTGATGCGCGACAACACCTCGTCGTTCGCGAACAATTCGAGCGTCGCTTCTTCAAGACCGCGCAGACGCAGAAGCAGTTCGAGCGCGACGTCACGACGATCGAGCAGCACGTTCGCGACGGCGAGGTCGATCACCGCTTCCTGCGCGTTGCGCGGCGTGAGGTTCGCGGGGAATCCCCAGTCATTTGCTTCGTGCGTGCGCACGAGGTCGCGCATCTGATCGAGCACTGCCGTCGCGGTATCGAGCGCGCGCTCCGCGTCGCAACCTTCCGCGATCGCGATGAGTGTCTGCACCGCGGCGAACTCCATGCGCGTCGAGAGGCTCTCGCTGCCGGACGGATCGCCGTTGAGATTCGCGAGTGCGGCGCGAGCACCGGCCGCGTCGCCGATGCGTGCACGAAGTCGCGCGAGCGCGATCCACTCGCGCGGCGCCCATGCCGCGTAGGTCTGCTGCGCGGGATCGGGAAAGAGCTCGAGTGCTTTGGCGATGTTGCCGCTGCGATACTCGGCGAGCATCGCGTTGTGACGCTCGAGCCACGCCTCGTGCTGCGGATCGGGTGTGAACTCGGGAAACATCAGGTTGTCGGTGGTGGCTTCTTCGTAGGTGAAGCCGAGGGAGTTGTAGATCCAGAGGAGCGTCTGCCAGGCGGTGCGGCGTCCGGGCTGCGCGACTTCGCGCGGATTGAAACTCGGACGCAGCGCGGAGTGATAGATCGCCTCCATGAACGCGTGCGAGGTCGGCGCGACGCGCGTGAAGTACCACGACATGAATCGGTAGGCGCACTCGGTGATCTCGTCCTGCGAATACGGCAGTTCCGCAAGCCAGATGTGCGAATGCTCCGCATGTCGTACCGGAACGCCGTCGGCCGCTGACTTCCACGGGAGAATCAGCAGCGCCGTGACGTTGCGCGCGAACGCTTCGTCGACGTCGCGCGCGCCGATCGTTTCGCCCGACGCGGCGCGAATGCGGATGCGCTCCGGCGCGATCTCTTCGCCGCGCACGCGCAGTCCGCGTCGCAGTCGCAGGATGTTCTTCGCGACCTGCTCGCGCAGCTCGGCGTACGGCGTCGCCTTCGATTTCACTTCCGCGATCGCGGTGAACTCGAAGATGTCGCCGTCGCGATTGCAGTAGAGCGCATCGGCCGCGTCGTACCAGCCGCGGCGACCGTTGACCTGTCGCGCGGAGATCCGCGATCCGTGCAGCACTTCGCGTCCGTCACCGAACTCGAAGATCGTGCGCGCGGCCAGGACTTCGCCCAGCTCGCCTTTGAACTTGTTGACGAGCTTCGAGTAGATGAACTCGAAGAGACGGATCAGTTGGCGGTCGGTGAGTCGCGAGTGGTCCTGCAGAAACTGCAGCACGACCGCGTAGTTCGGGCTCGTCTCGAACCGACCTTCGACGCGCGTGATGAGCGCGTCGAGCTCCGCTTCGCCGCCGCCGGGCTGGATGAGATCGAGTCCCGCGGCGAGGTCGCGCGAGAGCTCCGGAAAGTCGATGATCTGGTCGATGCGATCGATGAGCTCCCTCACAGTCTCGATCTCCTGAATCGCGCGACGGCCACCGCGAGCAGCACGGCGTCGAGCACGACGAAGAAAAGAATCTGGCCGGCGATCGCGGTGATGCGGCCCGATTCGGTTTGCAGTTGCGCGATCGCGCTCTGCATCCACGCGCGCGGGACGAAGGGGCGGATCGAGACGAGCGGGATCATCAGGCCGAAGAGCAACGCGGAGAGTCGCGTTTGCGCGGCGCGCACGGTCGGCGCGTGCATCGAGACGAGCACGCCCGCGGTGGAGAACGCGATGAGCATCAGCGGCGTCGCGATCGTCACGTGGAGAAATGTCGAGAGCGGGATGAGCGCGCGGGCGCCGAGCATCAGCGTCGCGATGAGGATCAGCGTCGCGAGCCAGCCGTAGAGAACACTCGCGCCGATCTTGCCGAGGAGCAGTGCTTCGTCGGGGATCGCGCTGGCGAGGAGCGTTTCGAGCGTGTGGCGTTCGCGCTCGCCCGCGAACGTGTCGGCGACGCTGGCGAGCAGGATGATGAACGCGACCAGCGTCACGCTCATCAACGCGGGACTGGCGACGAGCTTCTCGCCGATCAGTCCTGCGAGGACCGCGAGGATCGCGAGGAAGATCACGCCGGCGATCGTGTTCGCGCGTGCGTTGCCGGTCGAGAGTTCCTTCGTTTCCTTGCGAATTACCGTCGGGATGTCTTTGAGCGGCGACGCGCGACGTTCGGTTGCGGGCGCCGCGAGTGTGATCGCCGCGTTCGACTCCGCATGCTCGCGTTGGACGAGATGAAGGAACACGTCTTCGATCGTCGGCTCGTCGCGACGCACTTCTTCGATCTGCGCGCCTTCGTTGACGAGTTGCGTGATCACGGGCGCGACGCTGTCGTTCGTCTCGAACGTCAGCGGCTCGCGATCGCTCATGCGAATCGTGATGCGCGTGCGCACCGCGCGTGCGCGAAGTTCGGCGGGCGTGCCGAAGTCGAGGAGCTTGCCGCCGCGGATGATGGCCACGTGCGTCGCGACTTTCTCGACGTCGGCGAGGTTGTGCGTCGTGAGGAAGACGGTCGATGTCTCGCCGAGGGATGCGATGTCGCGGCGCAACGCCACGGTCGCTTCGGGATCGAGTCCCGCGGTCGGCTCATCGAGAAACACGAGCGACGGTTGATGAATCAGCGCGCGCGCAATCGCGAGCTTCTGCTTCATCCCGCGACTCCACGTGCCCGCGGCGTCGTCGCGACGGTCGTAGAGTCCGAAGCGCGTGAGCACATCCGCGATGCGCTGCTCCGCTTCGTCGCGTTCGAGTCCCGCGATGCGCGCGTAGAAGCGCAGGTTGTCCGCGGCGCTCAGCCGCTCGTACAAGCCGTGATGTTCGAGGAGCGCGCCGCTGCGTTTGCGGATCGACGCGCCGGACACGGTGGGGTCGAAGCCGAGGACACGTGCGGCGCCGGAGGTCGGCTCTTTGATGCCGAGAAGAAGATGGATGGTGGTGGTCTTGCCGGCGCCGTTGGGTCCGAGGAAGGCGAAGATCGAGCCTGCGGGAACCGAGAGCGTGAGAGCGTCGAGCGCGCGGACATCGCCGAAGTCGCGAGTGAGTGCGTCGCAGACGATGGCGGGCTCGTGCATCGAACGCCAAGAGTACGGCAGAGCTGTGCCGGTTGGATGCGCGGGGCATTTTCGCGCGCGACGTGAACGTTCCTTTCGCCGCATGCGGAAGGGTCTGGTTGCTCTCGTTCTGAGTCTCGCGCTGGTGTCGTGTCGCGGCGGAGACGATCTCCCGTCGAAGTCCGGACCGATCATCATCATCTCGATCGATACGCTGCGCTCCGATCACCTGCCCGCATACGGCTACGCGAAGATCAAGACGCCCGCGATCGATGCGCTGCGTAGCGACTCCATCCTGTACGAGCGCGCGTATTCACACAGCCCGCTGACGCTCCCATCGCACGCGTCGATCCTCACCGGACAGCTGCCGTCGGTCACAGGTCTGCGCGACAACGCCGGTTTCGTGCTGAAGCCCGAGGTGCAGACGCTCGCGTCGGCCCTCAAAGCGAAAGGCTACGCGACCGGCGCTGCGGTGTCCGCGTATTCGCTGCGCGCACGCACGGGCATCTCGCGCGGCTTCGATTTCTACGAGGACTCGTTCGTGAACAACGCGGGCGAGTTGGCGACGACGGACGTTCAGCGCGCGGGCGACGAGACGTCGAAGATCGCGCAGGGGTGGATCGCGAAGACGCTCGCGGCGAAGAAGGATCAGCCGTTCTTCTTCTTCCTGCATCTCAACGAACCGCACACGCCGTACGTGCCGTCCTACGACGGCGAGATCGAGCGCAGTGACAAGATCGTCGGCGACTTCATCGCGTTTCTGAAAAAGAACGACGTCTACGACGACGCGACCATCGTGCTGCTCTCCGATCACGGCGAAGGCCTCGGCGAGCACGGCGAGGACGAGCACGGCGTCCTGCTGTATCGCGAGTCGTTGCAGGTCCTGCTGTTCGTGAAACTGCCGGACGCGCGTCGCGGCAACACGACCAATCCCGCGCCGGTGCAGCTCAGCGACGTCACGCCGACGTTGCTCGCGGTCGCGCACACGACGTCGTCGAATCTGCACGGCGCGTCGCTGCTGGCGCTGCCCAACACGCCGCGCGCGATTCTCTCCGAGACCTCCTTCCCCAGCCTTCACCTCGGCTGGAGCGATCTGCACTCCGTCATCCGCGATCGTCAGCATCTGATTCGCGGTGCACGCGTCGAGTTGTTCGATGTCATCGCCGATGCGAAGGAGACGAAGGATCGCTCGCGCGAAGATCATCGCGCGGTCGCGGCTTTGATGGCTGCGCTCGAGCCGCACGTCGAGGCCGCGAAGAGCGCGCAGATGGATCCGCGCGATCACGTGCAGGCGATGCGCGAGATTCGGCGCGTGTCGGGGCTCGTCGACACGCGCAACTTCCCCGAGGCGCTGAAGGTGAGCGACGCGCTGCTCGCGAAGTATCCGGACATGCCGGACCTCTGGATGTACAAGTCCGACGCGCTCTCCGGCGTCGGCAATCTTGCGGAGTCGCTGGCTGCAGCGAAGCAGGGACTGACGCTGAATCCCGCGTCCGACCTGCTCGCGATTCGCATCGCCGATTTGTCGTCGCGCACGGGCAACATGAAAGAAGCGCGCGATCACGCGGCGCTCGTAGTCGCGCGCATGCCGGCCGAAGCGCACGGCGTGCTTGCGCGCACTGCGATGGCCGAGGGCAATCTCGATCTGTCGGCGCGCGAGGCGCAGCTCTCCATCGACGCCGATCCGAATCGCCCGCTCCCGCACTCGCTTCTCGGACGCATCGCACTCGCGCGCAAAGATCCCGCGACCGCGCTGCAATCATTCGATCGCGCGATCGAGATCTCGAAGCGCACCAACCGCACCGTCCGTTACCTGCATCTCACGCGCGGCGTCGCGCTGCGCCAGCTCGGTCGCGGGAAGGAAGCGGAGCTCGAGTTTCAGGAAGAGATGAAGCAGTTCCCCGACGAGCCGGAAGGCTACTGGAATCTGCTCGTGCTCTACATCGACGAAAGTCGCAAAGACGAAGCGGAGCGTCTGATCGGCTGGCTGCTCACGAAGCGTTCGAGTCCGACGTCGTTCCTGATCGTCGCCGATGCCTTCGCCGCGACGCAGAACATCGCGGCGTCGCAGCAGGTCGCGCGCGACGGACTGAAGAAGTTCCCCGGCGATCCGATGCTCGCGAAGTTCGCGAAGTAGTCGCTACACCGAATCGGTCAGATTGATTCGGAGGCGTCGCTTCAAAAACGCGCGGAAGGGACGGGAGCGTTCGCGGCCCCAGTCCCACGCGTTTTTCACGCGCGGGTGGGTCTGGATGAACAGCTCCGCGGCACGGCGTCGCTTCACCGGCGACGTCGAGACGAACGCGATCTCTTTGCTGCGCGCGGCCCTGAGCTCGGTGTCGAGCTCGCGGTAGAACTCCTCGTCGTAGCGGAAGTACATGTTCTTGAGCCAGCAAAGGCCGTCGGTCACGCACTGCTCTTTGAGGATCTCGAACTTTTTCGGCGTGTACGCGACCTTGCTCTTCATGAGCAGCACTTCGCGCATCTCGTCGCGCATCTTCGCGAACGCGGGACCGGTCCAGTGCTGCTGGAAGGTCTGGCCGTCGTGGATGTTGCCGAGGGGCTTCACGGTCGGGTTGAGGAGCAGGCAGCATGGACGGATGTCGCCGTTGCCGGTGATCGCGGCCGTGTACCACGCGAAGAAACAGCCGCCGTTCTCGTCTTTGTACGCGGGGCTCTGCGGGTAGTTGTTGTAGAGCACCGTGCCCGCGCGATGACGCGCATCGGCGAGCATCTCGTTCCAGCCGTCGACGGCGAAGTCGATCTGCAGCAGGTTCGCCTCGCGATCGCGCGTGAGGATCTCTTCGATGAGCGGCTTGGCGACGTCGCGATCGGCTTTCTCGAGCAGCACGTCGTGATCGATGCGATCCAGCGGGATCTCGAGCACGGCGTTGATGGCGATGCGATCGGGACCGAGCGCGCGACCGAGCTCGTACATGTCGGCGAGCCGCGTGACGTTGCGCTTGTCGATGAGGAACTGGATGACGATCGACGGATGCGTCGCTTCGCCGCGGATCGCGACGAGGTTGCGGATGTTCTCGACGACCTTGTCGAACAGCGCGGGCTTGACCTTCATCATGCGCCCGTAGTCGGGGGCATCGGCGGCGTTGAGCGAGAAGATGACTTCGCGCGCTTTGCCGTTGACGAGTCGCGTGGCGACGTCAGTGGTCAGCGCGACGCCGTTGGTCGTCAGGTTGTCGATGACGACGTTGCGCGCGTGCAGATGATCGATGACGTTGAGGACGTCTTTGTGAAAGAGCGGATCGCCGCCGCCGGAGAGCCGGACGGATTTGAGGCCGCCCTCGACGAGCTCGTCGATGAGCTCGGTGAGTTTCGGCAAAGGGATCGATTCTTTCGTCCGCAGGTCCTGCTGATTGCAGAAGTAGCAGGCGACGTTGCAGCGATCGGTGAGGTCGAGCTCGGCGTGCACGGGTCCGCGCGTCGGCCGGTTGTCCCGGATCGCCGCGATGATCTCGCGCTTTCTCTCGCGCGACACTTCGGCCCAGCCATGAGTTCCACGCATGCGCCGATCTTAAGGGATGCGAGGTGGGGAGAATTCCGGTCGGTTGGCGGTTGGCGGTTGACGGTTGGCGGGAGTTAGAGCCGTGTGAGGGTGGTGGTCTCCTGCCAACCGCCAACCGGCAACCCATTCGCGCAAGCGAATGTATACTCTCCCCGTGAAACTCGTGACCCTCTTCGCGGCGCTGGCCGATCCGACGCGGCTGCGCCTTCTTCATCTCCTCAGCCGTGGCGAGGTTTGCGTCTGCTTCTTCATCGAAGTCCTCGGCGAAACGCAAACCAAGATCTCGCGACATCTCGCGTACCTGCGGCGCGCGGGGATCGTCGCGGCGCGGCGGGAGGGGAAGTGGATGCACTACTCACTCGTGCGGCCGTCGGATGCGAACGTCGCGTCCGTGCTCGATGCGACGTTGAAGTCGATTGCGAGCGAGCGGCAGATGTCGCGCGATCTCATGGCGCTGCAGCGCGCGTGCTGCGCGACGAAGCTTCCGCCGTCGCTCGAGAACGCGCCGCGTCCGACGCTCACGGTTTGAGCGCGGCGATCGCGTTCGCGAATCGGCGCGGCGCGCCGGGATCGCGATCGAGAAACAACGACGGCTCGGTGAGCTCGAGCTCCATCAGCAACAGCCGGCCATCGCGCTCGACGCCGTCGACGCGCGCGTAGAGCAGCGGTGCGTCGATCGATGCGAGCAGTGCGTGCGCGTCGTCGATCAAAGCAGGTGGTGGCGTCATCGCGACGCTGCTGCCGCCGAAGTCGTTCTGCACGCGAAAGTCGCCCGCGCGCGGACGTTTGAGCACCGCGTGGCTGAACTCTTTGCCGAAGAAGATCAGCGACCATTCGCCCTTCGTCGTGATCTCTTCGACGAACGGCTGCACGAGCGCTTCGAACCCCGCGACGAACGGCTCGTCGACGACTTCCGTGCGATACGCGGTCGCAGAGACGGTCGGCTTCACGACGACGCGCTCCGCGACTTCGACGTGATCGCCGGGCTGCACGATCTGCGTCGGCACGGTGTTCGGCATGTCGAGCAGATAGGCCTTGTGCAGATTGCGATCGACGACGCGGCGCGGGTTCCAGAGCGGTGCGCCGTTCAGCGATGCGAGCCACGCGCGGAAGTCGGCGATGCGCTTGTGGTAATCCCACGTCGAGCGGATGACGATCGCGTCGAAGGACGACCACGCGACGCGCGCGTCGTCCCACACCGTCGCGACGACGTCGTGGCCGTCGCGCGTGAGCTCATCGCGAAGCAGTTGATCGTCCGCGGCGAGGTCGGGGAGGCCGGACCAGGTGACGAGAGCGATGCGCATCAGCAGTCACACGCAATCGCGGCGTTCGCGGCGAGCGTGCCTTGTTGCGTGCCGAGGACGACGGGGTAGCCGTCGACGCGAGTCCACCAATCGAGACCGCCGATCATTTCCTTTACGCGGAACCCGAGCTCGGAGAGTCGCAACGCGGCTTTCGTCGATGCGTTGCAGCCCGTGCCGTCGCAGTACGTCACGTACGTCTTCTCGCGTGCGAGCGACGCCGTCGTTTCGGGATTCATCGTGCGATACGGGAAGTTGATCGCGCCGGGCACATGCGACTTCGCGTACGACTCGTTCGAGCGCGCGTCGATGACGACGATCTCTTCGCTGCCGTCGCGCAGTGCTGTGAACACGTCAGCGGGATCCGCTTCGAGCTCGAGCTTCGCGGCGAAGTGGAGGCGGGCGGTTTCGGTGTCGATCTGCATGGCGAGAGTATGCGACGATGTGGCCTCATCGGGGAGGCCACTCTGAGGAATCGGCAGGGACCACTTTTCGAAGCCGTTTCGGACGGCGACGCGCCGCGGTATCGCCAGGTTTACCGCCAGATCCGCGAGGCGATTCTCGAACGCCGCCTGCAACCGGGCGAGCGATTGCCGTCGTCGCGCACGTTCGCGGCGGAGTCGGCGATCGCGCGGAAGACAGTGGAAGAGGCGTACGCGCAACTCGAAGGCGAGGGCTACATCGTGCGGCGCGCGGGCTCGGGCTCGTTCGTCGCGGAGATCGCGAGCATGCAGCGCACGCGCGGCACGGTGAAGCTCGCAGGACGTCGTGCGTTGTCGAAGCGCGGGCGTGCGATCGCTGCGACGACTGCGTGCGTCGAGCCGTCGATCGTGCGCGCGTTCGCTGCTGGTTTGCCGGCGCTCGATGCCTTTCCGATCGAGCTGTGGCAGCGCATCGTCGCGCGTCACGCGAGAAAGATTGATGAACACGCATTGGTGTACGGCGATCAGGCGGGACTGCCGGCGTTGCGCGAAGCCATCGCGACGTACCTCAGTCACGCGCGCGGCGTGCGCTGCGACGCGTCGCAGGTCGTGATCGTGAGCAGCTCGCAGCAGGCGCTCGATCTCATCGCGCGATTGACGATCGATCCCGACGACGAAGCGTGGATTGAGAATCCCGCGTATCCGGGCGCGCGTGCGGCGCTCGTCGCATCAGGCGCGAAGCTCGTGCCGGTGCGCGTCGACGACGACGGACTCGACGTCGCGCACGGCGTGGAGCTCGCGCCGCGTGCGCGGCTCGCGTACGTCACGCCGTCGCATCAGTATCCGTTGGGCAAGACGATGTCGCTCGAACGGCGACTGGCGTTGCTCGAATGGGCGCGTCGCGCGGACGCATGGGTGATCGAAGACGATTACGACAGCGAGTTTCGCTACGACGGGCGGCCCGTTCCCGCGATTCAGGGACTCGATACCGCAGGCCGCGTGATCTACGTCGGGACGTTCACGAAGGTGCTGTATCCGTCGTTGCGACTCGCGTATCTCGTCCTGCCGCCGGACCTCGTCGAGAGCTTCGTCCATGCACGCGCGCAGATCGACGGACACGCGCCGCCATTCCTGCAGGGCGTCGTTGCGGAGTTCATCACCGAGGGACATTTCGGCGCGCACGTGCGACGCATGCGCGCGCTGTATCGCGGACGTCGCGACGTGTTCCTCGACGCGGCGGCGAAGCATCTGCCGATGCTCGAGTTTCCGATGCTGCACGCGGGACTGCGCGCGACCGGGTTCTTTCGCGATGGGCGGGATGATCGCGCGGCATCACGCAATGCGGGACACGCGGGAATCGATGCGCCGTCGCTCTCGAGCTACTACGCCGGCCGCGGCTCGTCCGGCCTGGTCCTCGGCTATGCCGGACTCCCTCCCGACGCGATTCGCAAGGGAGCCCGTGATCTCGCGAAGGCGATCAGCCGATGAGAGCCGTGTTGGCTCGGCAGTTCGGACGCTTCACAGGTTTCAGCGAGTCGCCGAGGCGGAGATAGAGCGCGGCCGTCGCTTCC
This sequence comes from Thermoanaerobaculia bacterium, assembly GCA_036383875.1. Taxonomy (GTDB): domain Bacteria; phylum Acidobacteriota; class Thermoanaerobaculia; order Gp7-AA8; family Gp7-AA8; genus QHVT01. Next base: position 1,455 of record DASVNL010000835.1, on the reverse strand, counting down.
TGTTGAGCGGCCTTCGTCGTGAAGTACTTGCCGCGGGTCGCTGCCCTGAACGAGTAGCACGGGTAGGCCATGTCCGGCTGCGTGCACGGCGTGCCGTACTCGGAGTAGCAACAGATCCCGCTACAGATGTCGCCTTCCCATTCGGTTGCGGGACGACACGTGGCGGGATTGGTCAGCGGACCAATGCGCTGACAGGTCAGACAGTCGGCGCTGGCGACGGACGCGACGAGGACGACTCCGAGGAAGAGAAACGCATACCGGAACTTCATGACCTGAACCTCCTTCATGTTGCAGGCGGCAGGGTCAGGCCTGAGTCATTTCAGGCCTGAATGCCGTCCAGTCAACCTAGAAGGAGTTCCGGAAAGGGTCAATGCGCTATTCGTATCGCAGCGCGTCGATCGGATCGAGCTTCGACGCTTTGCGCGCGGGGTAGAAGCCGAAGAAGATGCCGATGGTCGCGGCGACGGTGAACGAGAGTGCGATCGCGGTGGGACTGACGACGATCGGCCACTTCGCGACACGCGAGATGAACGTCGAGACGCCGATGCCGAAGAGGATGCCGAGGACGCCGCCGCACACGGAGAGCACGATCGCCTCGAAGAGGAACTGCAGGAGCACGTGGCGGCCGCGCGCGCCGATGGCCATGCGGATGCCGATCTCGCGCGTTCGCTCGGTCACGCTGACGAGCATGATGTTCATGATGCCGATGCCGCCGACGAACAACGAGACGATGGCGATGCCGAGCAGCAGGTTGCGCATCATCGCGACCTGCTGGGCGTTGGCCTGCGCGATCTCTTCCTGCGTGCGCATCATGAAGTCCGCGTCGCCGCCAGGCGGAATGCGATGGCGCTGGCGCAGGAGCGCGTCGATCTGATCCGTCGCTTCGGTGACCTGCTCGGCTGATGCCGCGGACGCGATGATCATCCCGAGGCGCTGCTGGCCCATCAGGCGTTTCGAGACGGTGGTGTAGGGGGCGATGATGACGTCGTCCTGATCGGAGCCCATCATGTTGCCGCCCTTTTTCTCGAGCACGCCGACGACGCGGAAGGGAACGTTCTTCACGCGGATGATCGCGCCGACCGCGTCGCCGTTGGGAAAGAGGTTTTCGGCGACTGTGTTGCCGAGGACCGCGACTTTCGAGCCGGCGCGGATGTCGCCCTCGCCGAAGAAGCCGCCGTCTTTCACGTTCCACGCGCGGATGTTCGGCCAGTCGATGCCGACGCCGAAGATCTGCGTGGACCAGTTGAGCTCACCGGCGACGACCTGACCCGCGGTGCGCGACTGCGGCGAAACGTACGCCACCGCCGAACACTCGCGCGCAATCGCAACCGCATCTTCCTCGGTGAGGTTCGACGAGCCGGTGAAGATGCGCGCGCCGCCCTGCGTCGAGGATCCGGGCATGATCATGATGAAGTTCGAGCCGAGGGAGTTGATCATCTCGGAGACGGACTGCGC
>DASVNL010000834.1:0-2142 GCA_036383875.1 Thermoanaerobaculia bacterium | reverse complement strand
CCGTTCTTCGTGCACGTCGATGCGGACGTGCTCGACCCGGAAGTGATGCCCTTCGTCGACTCGCCGGAGCCCGATGGCTGGTCCGCGGATGCGCTCGTCGCGCTGTTGCAGCCGCTCGTGCGACACCCGCGCGCAGTCGGGATGGAGCTGACGATCTACGATCCGCGCCACGACCATGACGGCCGTGGCGCGGCGTTGCTGGTGGATCTGTTGGAACGCGCGTTTTAGTTCGCTCCACTCATCTCCATCACCGCGTTCATCACGAGCGCGTACAGGCCGCTCGTGTTCATGCGCCACATCGGATTGATCGCCATCAGGATGATGTGACCTTTGCCGCGCGGCGAGTCGATCACCGCGGGCTTGCCGGCGATTTCGTCGGCGCCTTCGAGCATGCCGGACAGGAGCAGGTCTTTGTCCGCGAACGACACGACGACTTTGGGGCGATCTTCCGGACGCGGCAGGTGCGCTTCGAAGTTCCACGGCGCATCTTCCGGCGCCTGGAATCCCTGTTCGCCGGCCGCGGGCTTCGGACGTTCCGGCATTTCGACGAACGCGCGACCTTGCGGCACGTCCGGATCATCTTTGCCACCGCGGCCGCTCGGGCGTGAATCCGTCGGCGGCGGCTCGTCGCGCACGCCGACGCGGAAGACTGGCGAGCCGGAGAAGTAGAGCGCGAGCTTGTCGTCGTAGCCGCGCGCGATCGGATGCGTTTTGTCCGTGACGACGCCCTGCACGATCGTGCCCGGCGCTTTGAGCTTCGTCGTGTCGACGACGCGCACCCAGCGCGCGAGTCCGTATTCGATCGCGAGCACGGACGTGTCGCGCGACGTCACGAGCACGCCGCCTTCTTCGACGAACTTCTGCAGATTCGCGACGCCGGACAGTCCGAGTCCGGGGCGCATGTCGTCGGTTTCATCGATGCCGCCGAGGTTTGGCGTGAGGGCGGTGGTCTTCCAGGGGAGCGGCGGGCCGGGGACGTAGCCGTTGACGAGATCCTGCGGCGAACGTCCGACGGGCGGGAAGAGAATCACGTCGTACTTCGCGCGCAGACTGGCATCGGACGACGCGTCCTGCGTCGAGATGTAAACGTATGGGACTCCCATCGATTCGAGCGCGAGGCGCCACCAGCCTTCGTCCTGCGTGCTGTGCCACGAGTGCATCAGCGCGATCTTCGGCGTGCGCAGCGGGTGCGAGCGCACGTTCGCGACCGCGTCGTCGATCACGATCGTGCCGGCCGGATACTTCACCTTGCCGGTCGTGAATTCGTCGTCGGCGATGACCATCTTCGCGTTCGGATTCGCGAAGCGCAGCCGCACCACATCAACCTCGGCGTTGTTGCGCACGATGCGATCCGTGATCTTCGTGTCCGCCACCGCGTTCGCGGTGTACGGCCGCATCTTGATTTTCAAGATCTCCGGATTCACGACGCGCTGCACGTTCACGTTTTTGAGCAGACCGAGCGTCCAGCCCGTGTCGTCGTACACGCGTTCGTCGCCGCGAACGTACTGCACGTCGAGCAGCGTGTCCGCGAGTCGCGAGTACGGCTGATCCATGCGGATGATGTACGAGCCGCGCGTGAACTTCACCGGCTCCGCTTTCTTGTCGCCTTTCACGGGCGGCCAGTTCGTCGTCATCGAGAAATCGTCTTCGGCCTGATGGATCTCGATGCCCTGGCGCTGCAGCAGCGCGAGCAGATCGCGCATCTGGCCCTGACGTTTCTGTCCGCCCTCGAGCACCCACGCTGCCGGACCTTCGCTCGTCGCTTTGGAGATCGAGCGTTTGCCCATCGTGTAGAAACGCTCGAGGAAACGCTCGCGGTTCTGCGCCATGTCGTTCAGCGCGAAGAGCACGCCGGACTGCTGATAGTTCACGTTGTTGCGCAGCGACCACAGGACCGTCGGCAGCGCGGGATTCTGGCGGAACCATGCGCGATCGCTCGCACCGCGTACGACGCGCTTCTCGGTCGTCGGCCAGCGATTGCCGAATGTTTCGTAGAAACGTGCGACGGTGTTGCGACCCGCGCCGAGCCAGAAGAGATAGTTGGGGGCCCATCCATCCCAGAAGCCGTGCACCCAGACGCCGGGCAGTCCGCGTTGCGTGAGCTCGTCCATCTCATGGAATCCCATGCGATGCCATTCGTCG
>DASVNL010000833.1:0-2337 GCA_036383875.1 Thermoanaerobaculia bacterium | reverse complement strand
CGCGTCGCGGGCGTTCCATACGCTGAGATCGAGTCGCGCGGCTACATCCTGGTCGTCACCGAAATTCAGTGCCGCTATCGCTTGCCATTCCGCTACGACGACGAAGTCGTGATCCGCACGAGCATCGCGGAGGCGCCGTCGCGGGCGATGAAGTTCGCGTATGAGTTGAGCGACGCGAACGGCGAGACGCGCGCGACCGGATTCTCATCGCACCTCTGGCTCGATCGCGAGACGCGACGTCCGGTGCGCGCCGACGCGGACACGATGAAGGCGTTCGCGCCGTTTCTGTAATTACTCGCAGCGCGTGGTGCGCATCGCCGCGCCACTGAGATCGTTCACCCCATCGATCTTGTACCGCCGCATTCCGCTCCTTGGCGCATTCATGAACTCCTCGGTCCACTCCCGCATCGAGAACGACGCCGAGCCGTCCGTCGCGATCGTCGCGCCCTGAAACGAATCATCTTCGAACGAGCCTTCATGCTGCGAGCACTGTGGCATCCAGGCGAACACCGTCGGAGTGCGCAACGCGCTCTTGTCGACGCCGCGCGCGAGCTCCGAGCGCGTGTAGATGCCGCTGAGCAGCGTCTGCATCTGCTTCGCGATGCGCGCGCGATACTCGGCCGCGTTCATGCGCGGATTGCACGGATTCGAGTCGGGACAGTAGGCGTAGTTTTGCGGCTCACCCCAATACAGAAGATGCCCGAGGGGCGCGTCGAGGTGCTCGAGGTTCGGATCGAGAAAGTCTTCGCGCGCGAGGAACGGCGTCGCGATGTGATTGAACAGCACGTGCTGGCGGTCCTTGCACATCCACGTCGTGTTGTTCGATGTATGGGCTTCCATACACGACGCGTCGAGCACCGCCTTGTACTGCTGATACTGCTGCGCGGTGTTCGCCGTCTCGTAGAACTCCTCGCCGTCGTACGTGAACGACTCGCCGCGCACCGACGTCGTGCCGGACCAGATTCCGTCGTACGCGTCCTTGCCCGCCGGCACGGACGTCGCGAACGACGCTTCGTTCTCGATCGACGGGAGGAAGTTCGCGTCGAACATCGCTCGGACGTCGCCGTCGAAGCCGGGCATCGCCTGCAGCAGCGCGACGATGTGATCGATGTTGTGGTACAGCCCGTGGCTCGCGTTCGAGTGTCCGATGAACAACACGACGTCGGCGTTCGCGAGGGGCGGAAGCGTCTCGGTGAACGGCGTCACTTGCGGTCCGCCGGACGGACCACAACACGCGCGGCGCCGCGATCCCGGCGCCGGATTGCGCGTCCAGGCGGTGTAGCGCAACCCGTTCTGCAACTCGTGCAGCGCTTCTTGAATGATGAAGAAGCCGTGGTAGTAAAGATTGAAGCCGATCTCCTGGCCGCCCGGGCCGGTGCCGGTGTACGCGCCGCCGGCGGCCTCATCGGCGGAGCGGCCCATGTAGCGGTCGAACGTGCACTTCTCGATGCGCACGCGGTTGTAGCCGGCGAACATCGGATTCGCGACCGGATCGGGATCGTGAATGCCGTCCATCTCTTTGAACAGCGGCTTCGCCGACGAGCCCATGCTGCCGCGTTCATCGGGCTCGGCGTACAGCGCCGCGCACTGTTCCTTCGCGCACGCCGTTCCGCCGGACACGCTGAAGAGCCAGCGATTCGACTCGACGGGATCGCCGCGCTCGATGCCCGCGCCGCAGCCGTTCGGATTCGTGCAGACGGCCTTGTCGACGTAGATCAGCGGCGCGGTGCCGTCGGTGCAGCGGATGTTCGGATCGGGGAGGAACACGCGCGTGAACGCGGGGACGGGTTGATTGGCGGGGAGGTTCGGCAGTTCGCCGATGTTGGGCTGCGGCGGCGTGTTCGGCGAGAACGTGCAGCGAAGCGTGTTCTTCCAGTACGGATCTGTGCAGACGTTCGCGGGAGCAGCAAGGCTCACCGCGGCCGAGAAGATCGCAACAGCGGCGGCGATGAGTCTCTGCACGAGACCAATATAGCTACAGTTTCATGTAGCCGCCCTTGAGGATTGCCTCCGGGTTGGCCATGAACGTGTGCCGGTTCGCCTCGGACGAGAAGTAGTAAATCTTCCCCTTGAACTCGAACGTCGGCGTGGTCGCGCGGATCGAGATCTTGCTGCCGTCGATCGGGTCCATCGCGATTGCAGGCGTGAACGGCAGTGCGGCGCGCAACTTTTCGTCCTCAGGCGAGAAGACGATCGGCGTCGGGGTTTCCCACGGCATCGCCTTCGGCTTCGGCGGCGGCGCTTCGTCCTGCAGCGTCTGCGGTTGCGCGAGCGTTGCGGGTGCGGGGGCGACGGAGTTGATCGTCTGGAACTGCGCGGCGTTCTGCGACGACTGCG
>DASVNL010000832.1:0-3650 GCA_036383875.1 Thermoanaerobaculia bacterium | reverse complement strand
TTGTTTTTTCTAGACCGCGGCCGATTCGTCGTCATCCTCATCGAGCTCGGCAAAGTCCGGATCCAATTGCAGCAGCAGCGTCGCCTCCGACTCCGGCATCTGTTCGACGTTCTTCAGATTCCGCGAGAGAGCGCGCGAGCGCGTCCTCAGCGACTCGATGTGATTCCGTGCGCTGGCCAGCGTGTTGTCGACCTTGTCGACGACCTTGCCGAATTTCAGGAACTCCGCCTTCACCGCTTCGAGCACACGCCACACTTCGCTCGATCGCTTCTCGATCGCGAGCGTGCGGAATCCCATCTGCAAGCTGGTAAGGATCGCGGTCAAGGTCGTTGGCCCGGCGATCAGGACGCCCCATGTGCGCTGAATGTGCTCCGCCAGTCCCGGCCGGCGCAAAACCTCCGCGTACAAGCCCTCGGTCGGCAGAAACATGATCGCGAAGTCGGTCGTCACGGGCGGATTGACGTACTTCTCGTGAATCGTCTTTGCGGAGTTCTTCACCGACGTTTCGAGTCGCCGCGCCGCCGCGTCGACAGCGGCGGCGTCGCCGCGATCGCACGCGTCGACGAGCTCCTGATAGTCCTCGATGGGAAACTTCGCGTCGACCGGCAGAAGCAGCGGCAATTCGCCGCGTCCCGGAAACTTCACCGCGAACTCGACGCACTCGCGCGTCCCTTCACGCGTGATCGCATTGCGCACGAACTGCTCGGGCGACAGCATCTGTTCGAGCAGCGACTCGAGTTGAACCTCGCCCCATACGCCGCGGCTCTTGACGTTCGTGAGCACGCGCTTCAGATCGCCGACGCCGTTGGCGAGACCGCGCATCTCGCCGAGGCCTTTGTGCACTTCTTCGAGTTGCGCGGCGACGCGCGTGAATGAGTCGCCGAGGCGCTTCTCGAGCGTTTCCTGCAACTTCTCGTCGACCGCCGCCCGGATCGCTTGCAGTCTCGCCTCATTCGCTTCGCTGAGCTGTTGAATCTGTAGGCGCACGCGCTCGAGATCCTGACGTTGCGTGTGTCCGTGCTGCGTGACTGCGCCGGCGAGCGAAGCGCTCAGCGCCTGCAGCGTCCGGCCGATCTCCTCGCGCATCTGATCGTGCCGCGTCGCGAGGATCTGCATGTGCGTCTGCTGCGCCTTGGTGATCTCCGCGAGCTTCGACATCGCGGCCGCGTCACCGCGACTGATCGTCGCGGCGATCTCGTTTCGAAGCTCTGCGTTCGAACCGCGCGCTTCTTCGCGCATCGCGCGAGCGAGGCTGTCGAGATTCGTGACTGCGGAACGATCGGGCGGTCGCAGAAGGATCATCAGCAGCAGCGCGAGACAGGCGACGGTTGCCAGGAGCGTGACCACGGTGAGCATGGACGATCTGACACCCATGTGTTTCGCTTTGTGGCGCGCCACACGATTCGCGAGAACGTGTCTTCAATGGTCGGAGGAAACATGACCGATCAGGTGCCATTCGCCAGCGCGTTCGGAGCGGCGTCGTTTGCGGACAACCCGGAGCCCCGCTGTCCGTGTCTGCTGCTCCTCGATACCTCGGGCTCGATGCAAGGCGAGCCGATTCGCCAGCTCAACGACGGCATTCGCTTTCTGAAAGAGGACCTCATGACCGACGCGCTCGCGGCGAAGCGAGTGGAGGTCGCGATCGTGACGTTCGGTCCCGTCGACTTGAAGCAGGCCTTCACGACGGTCGATACGTTCATCCCAACGGAACTCCACACAACCGGCGATACGCCGATGGGCGCGGCGATCGTGCGAGGACTCGACCTGCTGCGCGAGCGCAAGAGCCTCTACAAGGCAAACGGCATCTCGTACTACCGCCCCTGGATCTTTCTAATCACGGACGGCGCTCCGACGGATGACGTCACCCTCGCCGCGATGCAGGTGCGCGAAGGCGAGGCGTCGAAGAAGTTCGCGTTCTTCGCCGTCGGCGTGGAGAACGCCGATCTCACGCGACTCGCGCAAATCTCCGTGCGTGAGCCGCTGAAGCTCAAAGGCCTGCAGTTTCGCTCGCTCTTTCAATGGTTGTCGTCGTCGATGCGTGCCGTCTCCCAGAGCACGCCGGGCGATGCCGTGCCGCTGGCGAATCCGCAAACCGCGGATGGGTGGGCGGTAGTGTGAGTTGGCGTTTCGTCAACGCGGCGGTTCGTGGGACGTCGCACGAGCGCGGTGATGTCTCCTGTCAGGACGACTGTTTCGTCGATGTCGTTCGCGAGGGAAACGCGTCAGTCCTCGTGGCCATCGTGTCGGATGGTGCCGGTTCGGCGGCGTGTGCTGAGGAGGGATCAGGGCTCGCTTGCGAAACGCTGTTTCGTGAGGTTGCCGCGTGGCTACACGGGGGAGCTGCGATTGATGCGTTGACGCGCGACGTCGTCGAGTCGTGGATGGTGTCGTTGCGCGAAGCGATCGAGGATCGCGCCGCGCAGAAGCAACTGACGAGTCGCGAGTTCGTGTGCACGCTCGCCGTGGCGGTCGTCGGTACGACCTCGGCGGCCTTCATTCAACTCGGCGACGGCGCGATCGTCACCGGTGCCGCAGGTGCGTACGAAGTCGTGTTCTGGCCCGACGGCGGTGAGTACGCCAACATGACGTATTTCATCACCGACGCGGACTGGCAGGCGCATTTGCAGTTGGTGGTTTGCGCGACGTTCTTCGACGAGATCGCGCTGATGACTGACGGGTTGCAGCGTCTGGCGCTGCGATTCGATTCGCGTGCGGCGCATGGTCCTTTCTTCGCGCCGATGTTCGACGCGTTGCGCGAATCAGCGAACGGAACCGCGTCTGATCTCGAAGCATCGCTGGTCGCGTTCCTGTCGAGCGATGCCGTGAACGAACGTACGGATGACGACAAGAGCCTCGTGCTCGCGTCGCGAAGAGCCGGAGGCACGCGTGGAGCTGTTTGAATCGTCGGGCAAACGCGTCACGATCGAGAGGGAGTTGTTCCGCGGCGGCGAAGGAACGATTCATCCCGTCGCCGGCAATCCGTCGCTGTTCGCGAAGCTCTATCACCGCAGCATCGATGTACCGAAGCAAGCCAAGCTCGCGGCGATGGCGACGGCCTCGGATCAGCGACTGCTTCGCATCGCAGCCTGGCCGACCGCGACCTTGCACGAACGGCCCGGCGGGAAGATGGTCGGATTCGTCATGCCGCGTTTCGACGGACAACGATGGGAGCTCCACGATCTCTATCGTCCCGGCACGCGGAAGCAGACGTTTCGTCAGGCCGATTGGGCTTTTCTCATTCACTCCGCGCGTAACGTCGCGGCAGCCGTAGCGACTGTTCACGACGCTGGTCATGTCGTCGGCGACGTCAATCAGCGCAACTTTCTCGTTGGCCACGATGCGACGGTGAAAGTCCTCGATTGCGATTCGTTTCAGATTCGCGGCGCATCACGGATCTTCTTTTGCCCGGTCGGCGTGCCGGAGTTCACTCCGCCCGAGTTGCAGAATCGGACGCTCGACGGCATCGAGCGAACGCCGAATCACGATGCGTTCGGGCTCGCCGTGTTGATCTTCCAACTGCTTTTCATGGGACGCCATCCGTTTGCGGGGCGATTTCTTGGCGCTGGTGATATGCCGATCGAGCGTGCGATCGGCGAAGGTCGATTCGCATTCGGTCAAACCAGTCGTGCGCGCCTCATGGAGCCGCCACC
>DASVNL010000831.1:0-3112 GCA_036383875.1 Thermoanaerobaculia bacterium | reverse complement strand
GGCTCGTCGAAGACATCTCGGCGCGCAAAGCATCGCAGGAGCGGCTCGTGTTGCAGGCGCATCTGCTCGACTCCGTGCAGCAGGCCGTCGTCGCGACGGATCTCGCGGGCAAAGTCATCTACTGGAACCGCTTCGCCGAGGAGTTGTACGGGTGGCGTGGGGATGAAGTGATCGGACGCCCGCTGCTCGAGCTCGCGCGCTGGCTGCAGACGAGCGGATTCGCGAGCACCGTGATCGAGGCCCTGACGCGCGGCGAAGCGTGGACCGGCGAGTTGTTGATGCAACGCCGCGACGGCACGACGTTCCCCGCGTACGTGATCAACGCGCCGCTGCTCGACAACGCCGGCAAGATCGCGGGTACCGTCGCGGTGTCGCAGGACGTGACGGAGCGGCGGCGCGCCGAAGAAGAACTGCGCTCGAATCGCGAACAGCTCGCGGCCGCGCAGGCGATCGCGCGTGTCGGCAGCTACGAGTACGACCTCGCGACAGGCCGTCGTTATTGGTCCGACGAGTTGTTTCGCATCTACGGACTCGAGCCGCAAAGCCAGGTCGACATGTCGCTCGTCGACAGCCTCATTCATCCCGACGACGTCACGCTCGTCAACGAACGACGCAAGCAGCATCTGGCGACGCTCGACGCGTTCGATGGCGATCACCGCATCGTGCTGCCGTCCGGAATCGTGCGGACCCTGCATGGCCGCGGTCAGACAATTCGCGACGAAAGCGGGAAGCCGGTCAAAGTCGTCGGCGTGCTGCAGGACGTGTCCGAGGTGCGCGCGCAGGAGCGCGAGTTGCGGATGCTCGCGCAGCAGCAGAGCGCGATCGCGGAGCTGAGCAAAGTCGCGCTGACGTCGGTCGATGAGAAGACGCTCGCGCTCGCGTGCGAGCTCGTGTCGACGCGGCTCAACATCGAACATGCGTTGCTGTTCGAACGCGATGGCGACGACCTGACGCACGTGGCCGGCACGTGCGCGGATCATGAAGCTCCCGCGTTGATCGCCGCCACGAAAGCTGAAGCCTTGCAGTCGCCGCGACGCACGCGCGTCGTGAAGGACGATCCCGCGCTGGCCGAGCTCGGAATTCGCAACGGCCTGATCGTGCCGATCGCGAGCGCCGCGCATTCGTATGGCGCGCTGACCGCGTTCTCGCGCGATGCGAATCGGTTCGGCCGGCCGGACGTGCAATTCGTCGAATCGCTTGCGAACATCCTGGCCGAGGCACTCGAGCGCGAGCGCAGCCGCCGCGAGGTTGCGGCGTCGGAAGAGCGCTATCGTGCCGTCGTCGAGGGCGCGTCCGAGGTCATCTTCACGCTGACGCCGAAAGGCATTTTCACGTCGCTCAATGCGGCGTTCGATTGGGTGACGGGCTATCCCGTCGAAGCGTGGCTGGGCCGCTCGTGGCTCGACCTCGTGCAACCGTCGGATCGTGCGTTCGCAGCGTCGGAAGTCGAGGCGACGGTGCTCACCGGTGAAGCGGTGATGACCGAGCTGACGCTCGAATGCCAGCGCGGTCCGATCGTGATCGAGCTGTCGATGATCGCGAAGGAGAAGAACGGCACGACCGCGATCTACGGCTTCGCGCGCGACATCACGGCTGCGCGTCGAGCCGAGCGCGAACGGCAGGAGCTCACGCGCAATCTGCAACTGCTGCTCGACTCGACGGCGGAAGGCATCATCACGATCGATCTCGAAGGCCGCTGCACGATGTGCAACGCCGCGGCGGCGCGCATGCTCGGCAGCACGCCCGAGGCGATCATGCATTCGGATGTGCGCGGGCTGTTGCAGCAGAACCAGGCGGAGTCTCCGATTCGCGTCGCGGCGCGCACGGGCGAAGTCCTCTCCTCCGCGACCGACTCGTTCATGCGCATGGACGGCGCCGTGTTCCCGGTCGAATACTCGGCGGCGCCGATCGTCGATGAAGGACAGCGCGTCGGAATCGTCATCGGCTTCACGGACATCACCGAGCGCCTCAAGCTCGAATCGAAGCTCGAACAAGCCAACCGCATCGCCAGTCTCGGCCGCCTTGCGGCCACTGTCGCGCATGAATTCAACAACGTGCTGATGGGCATCTCGCCCTTCATCGAAGTCCTGCGCCGCGGCCGCAACATCGAGGCATCGCTCGACCACATCGCGCGCGCGGTGAAGCGCGGCAAGCGCGTGACCGAAGACATTCTGCGATTCACGCAGCCGTCCGAGCCTGCGCGTGCGGCGTTCGAAGTGCAATCGTGGCTGCAGAACGTTGTGCTCGAAGCGCGGTCGCTGCTCACGCCGTCGTGCAGCGTCGAAACGCACGTCGTCGATCCGACCATGTTCATCGACGGCGATCAGAATCAGCTCCAGCAGATCTTCACGAATCTCGCGCTCAACGCGCGCGACGCGATGCCGAACGGCGGGCTGCTCACGATTCGCGTGCAGCGCGAACCGCCGGGCACGAAGCTGCCGTTCGGCGTCGTGATGAACCCGGAGCGCTTCGCTCACTTCATCGTGCGCGACACGGGATCGGGCATGCCGGAGGAAGTGCTGCGGCACATCTTCGAGCCGCTCTTCACGACGAAGCGCACCGGCACGGGACTCGGCATTCCGGTCGCGCTGCAGGTCGTGCAGCGCCACGGCGGCGACATGTTCGTGGAGAGCACGGTCGGCGCCGGCACGACGTTCCACATCTTCCTGCCGCTCACCGAATCCGCGCGGACGCCGGTGGAAACGGCGCCGGATCCCGAGCGCGTCGCCGCGGCGAAGCGCGTGTTGCTCGTCGAAGATGACGCGAGCGTCGCGTCGGGCATCGCGACGTTGCTCGAGTTCGAAGGCGTCGCGGTGACGACGGCGACGACGGGCGAGGCTGCGCTCGCGGCGTTGCGGTTCGATGTCCCCGACCTCGTGATCCTCGACGTCGGCCTGCCCGACATCGACGGCACCGCGCTCTACGAAACGATCGCGCGGTTGTATCCGACACTGCCCGTGATCTTCTCGACCGGCCACGCCGATCGCTCGAAGATCGACGGACTGCTCGACCGTCCGCACGTCGGCTTCCTGCTGAAGCCGTACGACGTCGCGAATCTGCTCGACGTGATGCGCGAAGTGATCGCCGCGGCCTAACGCTTGATGCGCGAGAC
>DASVNL010000830.1:0-2423 GCA_036383875.1 Thermoanaerobaculia bacterium | reverse complement strand
GGTACGTCGCTGGTCGCGTCGTACTTTGCGGACGTGCTCGATCCGAGGCTGTTGCTCGCGTCGACGACGACCTCCAACGCCACGCTGCGCAACACGGCCAAGAGCTGCATCTTCATCTTCCTGCCGGGCGCGCCGAGCCAGACCGACCTTTGGGATTTGAAGGAAGGCTCGTGGACGCCGACGGATCTCGCGGCGACGAGCTACGGCAACATCCGCTGGCCGCAAGGGCTCATGCCGAAAACTGGTGAGCACCTCGGCAAGCTGACGCTGGTTCGCAGCGCACTCTCGTGGGCCGCGGTGCATCAACTCGGACAGGTGTGGGCGCAGATCGCGCGCAATCCCGGCGGTGCCACCGGCGCGATCGCGCCGCACATGGGCGCGGTTGTCGCGCTCGAGTCGCAGGCCGCGCGGACTCCCGCCGACGTCCTTCCGGGATTCATCGCGCTCAACGCCGGATCGATTCCGACGTGCGGCTATCTCCCCGCGAAGTACGCGCCGTTCGGCGTGACGACCGATGAGAGCGGACTCTCGACGCTCGCGCATCCCGAAGGCGCGGATCGCTTCGCGCGTCGCTGGGACTTGCTGCACAAACTCGATGCGAATCGCACCAGCGGAGCGTTGGGCAAGCCGTCGCTCGACATGAACGACTTCTACGATCAGGCCAAGACGCTGATGGAAGCGCCCGGCGTGAATGCGCTCTTCACGTACGACGACGCCGAGCACGCGCGCTACGGCTCGACGACGTTCGGCGACTCGCTCGTCGTCGCGCGCAATCTCATCGCGTCGAACAAAGGCACGCGCTTCGTGCAGGTCACGCTCGGCGGCTGGGATCACCACTCCGACATCTACGACAAGGAAGCCGCGCAGTCGATCTACGCGCAGAGCGCGGAGCTCGACGCCGCGTTAGCTGGACTGCTCGCCGATCTCGAGTCGATGAAGCTGCTCGACTCGACGCTCATCGTGCTCGCGAGTGAGTTCGGACGCACCGTCGGCGCGCTGAACGGACAGGGCGGACGCGATCACTACCTGCGCAACAGCGTCGTCTTCGCAGGCGGCGGGACGAAGGGCGGCCGCGCGATCGGCAAGACCGATGCGACGGGCGCGAACGTCGTCGAATTTGGATGGGCTCCCAACCGTGATGTGCGTCCCGAGGATGTCACGTGCACGATTTACTCGGCGCTGGGCATCGACTACACGAAGATCCGCAACGACGATCCCCTCGGCCGCGGTTTCGAGTACGTTCCATTCGCGACGGAAGGTCACTACGCGCCGATCGAAGAGCTGTGGGGCTGACGCGAGCGGGGTACACTTTGCACAATCATGCAGGTGATCCTCCAGGGGAGCCTGAGGCACTTCCGTGTCCCGGAGCTCCTGACCTTCCTCTGCAATCGCGCGGCGGATGACGCGGCGCGCGGCACGCTCGACCTCGAGAACGCCGGACAACGCGCCCGCATCCTCTTCGAAGACGATCGAATCCTGTGGGCGGAGTCGCGCGAGATCGCCGATCCGCTCGACGTGCTCGTCACCGCGCTGGACTGGAACGCAGGCACATTCACGCTCCTCGACTCCGTCGCGTTGCCTGAGACCGTGAGTCCGCTGGCGCTCTCGCTCGACGACGTGATGCGAGAGGCGAAGCGGCGCTTCGAAGAAGCGACGGGGTATCCCGAGGCGGCGATGTTTCGCGTCGTCGACGATCCGGCGTTGCAGCAACAGATCAGCCTCACGCCCGACGAATTCAAGATCCTCTTTCGCGTCGCCGCGGGACGCACGTTCCGCGAGTTGCTCGCCGACGTCCCCGTGCCGCGCAATGATCTCGTCGACAAACTGAAGCGGCTCGAACAACTCGGACTGGTCAGCGTCGTGCGCGAACACGCGGCGGAGCAGACCGCTCCGCAACCAACGGCGCAAACAGGAACGCAGACCGGACCTTCGAAGCGCACGACCGCGTCGCGCAAACGGACGATGGTCGGATCGCTGACCCCGGACGGCGCTCCCGATCGCGTGTTCCCGCTGCTCGACGCGGAGCAGAGCATCGGCCGCGCGCCGGACAACAGCATCACCATCGCGGACGGCAGCGTCTCGTCGCATCACGCGCGAATCCTGCGCACGCCGCAGGGCTTCGCCATCGAAGACCAGCAGAGCCGCAACGGCACGTTCGTGAACGGCGAGCGCGTCACGGAGAAGCGTCAGCTCTCGGACGGCGATCTCATTCGCATCGGGAAAATCATTCTCATCTTCAACGTCGCGCGCGAGTCGAAAACCGGCGATGTGACGCAGCCGGAGGTGAGACTTGCGTAGTGCGATGCAGCACGCACGCTCATGAGCGACGGCACGTATGACCTCGCCATCGTAGGTTCCGGGCCGGCCGGACTGGCCACCGCCGCGCACGCACACGCGAACGGCATGTCGTACGTGCTGCTCGA
>DASVNL010000829.1:0-2312 GCA_036383875.1 Thermoanaerobaculia bacterium | reverse complement strand
AAAGCAGCACGCCGAGAAACTCGTCGAGCAATACAAAGGCGACTGGGTGATCGCGCGACCACGTGCGGTGTTCGGACCCGGCGACACCGTGCTGTTGCCGCGCATCCTCCACGCCGCACGCGAAGGACGTTTGCCGCTGCTCATCGCGAAAGACGGACCGGCTGTCGGCGATCTGATTTACATCGACAACCTCGTCGACGCGATCGTGCATGCGGCCACCCATCGCGACGTCCGCGGTGCGTTCAACCTCACGAACAACGAGCCGGTCGCGATTCAGGACTTTCTGCTCGAGCTCTTCTTGCAACTCGGCATCGCGCCGCCGAAGAAACGCGTGCGCGTGCCCATCGCGATGACTGCCGCCGCACTGCTCGAATTCATCCACACGATTTTTCTGCCGCACAGAGAACCTCCCATCACGCGCTTCGGCATTCACGTGTTCGCGTACTCGAAGACGTTCAACGTCGTGAAGATGCTGAACACGATGGGACCGCCACGTGTATCGCTGCGCGAAGGACTCGCGCGCACCGTCGCCGCATTGAAAGAGGATCGCGCGTGAGCGTCGTCGGACTGACCGCGCTCGCGTTGTATCTCTCGATCCTCGTGACGAAGTTCGTCCTCGCGCGACGCTACGCTGCGACGCATCGTGAAGACGCAACGCTCGACGCGCCCATCACGATCCTCCAGCCGATCCTCGGCGGCGACCCCGCGCTCGAGCAAACGCTCCGCGCGAATCTCGCGCAAGCGCCGGCGCACGCGCGATTCCTCTGGCTCGTCGATGACGACGATGCGGAAGGACAACGCGTGACGTCGTCGATCGACGATGCGCGCGTGCGCATCGTTCGCTGTCCGCCTCCGCGCGCGCATGAGAATCCAAAGACCGCGAAACTCCAGCGCGCACTCGCGGACATCGACACGCCCTTCGTCACGATCCTCGACGACGACACGATCCTCGGTCCCACGCACCTCGGCCGCGCACTGCACGCACTGCAATCGTGCACGCTCTACACCGGCCTGCCGTGCTACCTCCCCGGCGCGAATCTCTGGTCGTCGCTCGTCGCGCATTTCGTCAACAACAACAGCATCCTCACCTACCTCGCGCTGCTTCCGGTCGCGCCGCCGCTGACCATCAACGGCATGTTCTACGCGATGCGCACGGACGACCTGCGCGCGATGGGCGGCTTCGCGCCGATCGTCGAAAAACTCTGCGACGACTACGCGTTCGCATCGCTCGTGAAGCGTCACGGCGGTACGATCCGTCAGGGCGTCACGCCGCAGTTCCTGCGCACCACCATTCCCGATGCGCGTCGTTACGCGGCGATCATGCAGCGCTGGTTTCTCTTCGCGAACGTACTGCTGCGCGATCAACCCGCGCGCCTGCAACTGCTCGTCGTGCCACTGATGGGATTCCCGCCGATTCTCTTCGCGCTGTCGTTTCTCAGCATCGCGGGCGGCGTCGTCCCGGCTGCGATCCTTGCGTTCGCGCTGCTCGTGCGCCACGTGCTGCTGCGCACTCTGCACGCATCGATCTTCCAGACGCGCGTTGCATTCAATCCATTGACGTCGATCCTCTCGGAACTGCTGCAGCCGCTGCACTGGTTGCACGCGTGCCTGCAACACTCGCTGCAGTGGCGCACGCGCCGCATCCTTCTCGGCCGCGACGGCACGTTCTCCTACGTGGGGCAGGACTGATGCTCATCACCCGTCCCGCGACTCATCACGCCGACACGCCGCTGAAGATCGCGATCCTGAGCGGTCTCAGCGATCCGTCGACGTGCGCGCTCAGCGACATGCAGCGCGACTTTCTCCAGCGTCTCGACGCGCCGCACTCCGCGAAAGTCTTCCGCAACTTTCCGTACGTCGACTCGGCGACGCCGCGCCGCAATCCCGGCTTGCTCATAGCGAGCTGGCGCAACACGCAGCAGTTCCTCAATGCATCGAACGCGAAGACCATCGAACACGCGCGACGTCACTGGCGCGCGCTGCGTGACTCCACCGACGCGCTGTTGATCATCACGCTCAGTTGCGGTCTCGAAATCCTCCGCCATTGTGTTGGCAAAAACGAAGGCGCAGTGCACGTTCTCGCGCTCGGTCCCGTCGCCCGCGCACTCCCCGCGCTTCCCTGCACGCTCGTGCGCGGCTCGCGCGATCCGATCTCACGCGTCTTCTTCAACGACGCGCTCGTCCTCCCGAATCTCGGCCACCTCGACTACTTCACCAGCACCGCAGTGCTCGAAATCGCGAATGAACTATGCAGCAGCATTTTGAACTCATCGGCAGCGGACTCCATCTCCCGCAACAGCGCCTGACTGCAT
>DASVNL010000828.1:0-4148 GCA_036383875.1 Thermoanaerobaculia bacterium | reverse complement strand
GGCGGACACGAAGCGGAGATTGTTCCCGCCGAACGCGTTCAGCGAAATGTTCGGCGCGGTGTCCGGTCCCGCGTTGGCGACCGTCACGGTGTAGGTGATGTTGCCGTCCGGCGCGACCGGATCCGGCGAGTCCGACACGGTAATGCTGACGTCCGCGTCCGGCGTGACGTACGAGGTCGTGAGGGTCGCGGTGTTGTTCGCGTTATTCGTGTCCTGGCTTGCGCTGGCGCCGACGCTGAAGTTCGTCTGGAACGTGGTGTCATTGATGCCGAAGTTCTCGTCATTCGCGGCATAGACGATCGTGAAGCTGCTGCTGCCTGGTGCCCATGTCGGGCGATTGCAATTGAACGTCGCGTTGAGCGCGCCGACCGCGGGGAATGTGCAATTCCATCCTGACGGCGTGGTCGAGGAAACGAAAGCCAGCGACGAATTGGGCACGACGTTGAAGTTGAGCGTGTTCGCGGTGTCCGGCCCGGCGTTCGAGATCGTCACGTTGTAGGTGACGTTGCCGTCGGGGAACACGGGATCGGGCGAATCCGTCGCCGACGCGATGAGGACGTCGGCCTGCGGCGCGTCGACGAATGTGTTTTCCGACCTCGAGTTGTTCCCGCCGTTCGGATCGGGTGTGGTTCCGGAAGTGAAGAACGCGGCGGTGATCGTCTGGTCGGGGAATGCGGCGAGATGCGCTCCCACCGTGACGTTGATCGTGATGACCGCCGTTACCCCCGAGGCGAAGGACGGCGTGATGCAGCTCCCGTTGCTGCCGAGCCAGAAGCAGTTCCAGCCGGCGGGGACGGAGTCCGTGGTGTGCGTCACGGCCAGCGGCAGGTTGATGTTCAAGCCGCCGTTCACTGCCGGGTCAGGACCGTTGTTCCTGATCGTCACGGTGTACGAAAGCGTCGCACCCGGGGTTACCGGGTCGGGGGAGTCGACGACCGAGACGACTTCCTGGTCTGCCGACTGGGCGAAGACCGACAAGGGCAGAAGAAGGGACACGAGAACCGCACGGACCAGTTTCATCATGAGAACGGAAAGCTCCTCTGACTGGGATCGCGTGAAGCAATTGGAAAGTCCCTCACGTACAATCACGAAAAAGTTATCCCAACCCCATGACCGAGGTGACCCGGCTTCTTCACGACTGGAGCGCCGGCCGTAAGGAAGCGCGTGATGAGCTCCTGGGCCTGGTGTACGAGCCTCTGCGTTCAATCGCGGAGCGACATCTCTATCGCGAGCGTGAAGGACACACCCTGCAGCCGACGGCGTTGGTGCACGAGCTGTACATCAAGTTCGTCGATCAGCGCAGCGTCGACTGGCACGACCGCGCGCATTTTTTCGCGGTCGCCGCGCAGGTGATGCGCCGCATCCTCGTCGACCACGCGCGACGCCGCAAAAGCGAGAAGCGTGGCGGTGCACTCGATCCGCTGACGATCGGCGCAGCGCTCGACGTCGCGGCCGAGGAAAACTTCGACGTGGTCGCGTTGGACGTCGCGCTGGAGAGCCTCGAGAAGGTGTTTCCGCAGCAGGCGAAGATCGTGGAACTGCGGTTCTACGCAGGCCTGACGATCGACGAGACCGCGGCGGTGCTGGGCATCTCGGCCGCGACGATCAGCCGCGAGTGGACGATGGCGCGCGCGTGGCTGCGCCGCGCGATGTCTGTTAAATAGGCGGCTTCACATGACCACCGGTTTCTGGGACGAAGTTCGCGACCTGTTTCATGAGGCCAGCGAAGTCTCCGACGCGAACGCGCGCAAAGCGCTGCTCGCGCGCGCAGACACGGACGTGCGCGAGGAAGTGCTGTCGCTGCTCGCCGCGCACGATGAGCCGGGGCCGTTTCTCGAGCAGTCGGTCTGGCAACTGATCGACTCGCATCAGGCGGAACAACTCGAGGGCGCGACGATCGGGCCGTATCGCATCGTGCGACAACTCGGGCACGGCGGGATGGGGACGGTGTTCCTCGCGACGCGCGACACCGAGGAGTTCGAGCAGCGCGTGGCGATCAAGCTGGTGCGCGGCGGCGAGGCATTGGTCCAGCGCTTCCGCAAGGAGCGCCAGATTCTCGCCGCGCTCGAGCATCCGAACATCGCGCGACTCATCGACGGCGGCACGACGCCTGACGGACTTCCGTACCTCGTGATGGAGTACGTCGAGGGAACGCCCATCGATGAGTACTGCCGCAAATGCACGATTCCGGAGAAGCTGCGGCTGTTCGTCGAGCTGTGCAACGCGGTGCAGTACGCGCATCAGAGTCTGATCATTCATCGCGACATCAAGCCCGCGAATGTGCTCGTCACCGCGGACGGCACGCCGAAGCTTCTCGACTTCGGCATCGCGCGACTCGCATCGCGCGACACCGGCCCCGAGGCCGTAGGCACGCGGATCATGACGCCCGAGTACGCGAGTCCCGAACAACTCCTCGGCCGCGTCGTCACCACCGCCACCGACGTCTACTCCCTCGGCCTGTTGCTCTTCGAATTGCTCACCGGCCAGAAGCCGTTCGCGTCCGAGACGCGCCTGCCTGACTCCGAGGCGCCGGCGCCGAGCTCCGTGTCGAAGACGCGCGCGCTGCGCGGCGATCTCGACGACATCGTCCTCGCGGCACTCGAAAACGATCCCGCGCGACGCTACGGCTCCGTCGAAAAACTCGCGGATGACGTGCGCCGTCATCTCGACGGCTTTCCGATCACCGCGCGACGCGCGACGTTCGGCTATCACGCCACGAAGTTCATCCGCCGCAACAAACTCGCGGTCGGCGCGGCCGCGGTGATCACGGCGGTGACGATCATCGCGTTCATCGCGACACTGCATCAGAAACGCATCGCCGAAGAACGATTCGACGAGGTGCGCTCGCTCGCGCGGTCCGTCGTGTTCGAGCTGCACGACGCGATCGCACCGCTGCCGGGATCGACGGGTGCGCGCGAGCTGCTCGTGCGTCGCGCGCTCGGCTACCTCGACCGCCTCGGCCGGGAAGCCGCGCACAATCGGCCGTTGCAGATGGAGCTCGCTGGCGCGTACATGAAAATCGGTGACGTGCAGGGCTTGCCGTATTCGCCGAACCTCGGCGACACGGCCGGCGCGAAGGTGAGTTACGAGAAGGCGCTGTCGCTCGCGACGGCGGTGTTCGAAGACGAGCCCGACGACCTCGCCGCGCAGACGCTGCTCGCCGACGCGAACGATCGCCTCGGCTTCGTCGAACAGCGCACGTTGCATTTCACGCAGGCGCTCGAACGTCACGAGGCGGCGCGCACGATTCGTGAGGCGCTGCCGCACGATCCCGCGCGCGACATCGCACTCGCGCGCTCGTGGACGGCGATCGGCGATTGTCTCTACATCGGCGCGAAGACGATTCCCATCGCCATGCGACATCGCACGGCGCGACAGGCATACGAGGCGGCGCTCACGAGTGTCGCGCGGGTGCCGAGCGGTGCGCACGTGAAGGACGCGCTGCTCGAAAAGGCACGCGCGCATCAACGCCTCGGCGGATATCTCTCCGGCGCGTTCGATCGCGACATGAAGCTCGCGCTGAAGCATCACGACGCCGCGTTGCAGGCACTCGAAGGTCGCGCGCGTCTCGATCCCTCCGACGCCGTCGCGCGTCGCAACTGGGCCGATCAATTCATCATGAAGGCGACGGCGCATAACTTGATGAAAGACGGCGCGGGCGCGCTGGCCGCGACGCAGAGCGGACTCGAGGTGCTCACTGCGCTCGCCGCGGCCGATCCGAAGAACGTCGAGGCGCAGCACGACCTCGCGTTCGCGTACGGCGAGCAGGCGAGCGCGTATCGCAATCTCGGCCGGTATCGCGAGGCCGAGGAGACGTACATTCGCGCGGCCGCGATCTATCAGCGATTGCTCGAAGAAGATCCGCAGAACAATGAGGACCGCCGCGATCTGAAGCGCCTGCTGGGCATGCTCAACGAGGTCAGAACGAAGCGATAGCGCGCCTCCGCGGGCTCCTCTACAATGCCGCGTCCCCGATGCCCGTCCCCGATCGTTATCGCTCCGCGTTCTCCCCTTCCACGCTCAAAACCATCGAGACTCACGCGTCGCGTTTTCGCGTGACGAGCCCGC
Source organism: Thermoanaerobaculia bacterium (assembly GCA_036383875.1). Lineage (GTDB taxonomy): Bacteria > Acidobacteriota > Thermoanaerobaculia > Gp7-AA8 > Gp7-AA8 > QHVT01. Next base: position 80 of record DASVNL010000828.1, on the reverse strand, counting down.
TGTTTTTCCGCTCCGCGTACACGGCCAACGTGACGGAGAGCGAGCGGCGGACGTTTCAGCCGGTGGTGGTGCTGGAAGCG
>DASVNL010000827.1:0-5904 GCA_036383875.1 Thermoanaerobaculia bacterium | reverse complement strand
CGTCGCGCTGAGAAATCCGCCGCCCGCGGACGAGAGCACGAGGCGCACGCCGCGCGTGGCCTGCAATTCCTTCTCGATCTCGATCATCGCCTCGTTCATGGCGGCGAGACTCGTCCCCTGTGGACCGTTGATGCTCACGTCGAACTCCGCCTCGTCGACGTTCGTCGGGATGAACTCCTGCTTCACGATCTTGTACAGCGGGATGCTCGTGAGAATCACGATCGCACCGGCGATCGCGATGAGCTTCCGGTTGTGCATCGAGAACGTGAGCATGCGCGTGTAGAGCGCGTCGATGCGTCCGTAAAATCCGGCGCGCGATCCGTGACCTCCAGCCGCGTCCTTCGCGCTCAACAGGCGCGAGCTCATCATCGGCGTCAAAGTGAACGAGACGAGCAGCGACACCATGATCGCGACGGCCGCGGTGATGCCGAATTGATAGAGGAAGCGGCCGGAGATCGACGACATGAACGACACCGGCAGGAAGATCACGACGAGTGAGAGCGTCGTCGCGAGCACGGCCAGACCGATGTCTTTCGTCGCCGCGGCCGCCGCTTCCATTGGCGCCATCTTCTTTTCCTCGATGAAGCGGAAGATGTTTTCGAGCACGACGATGGCGTCGTCGATGACGATGCCGACCATGAGCACGAGCGCGAGCATGGTCACGCTGTTCAGCGTGAAGTCGAGCGCCGCCATCATGCCGAACGTCGCGATGACGGACGCGGGAATCGCAACGCCGGCGATGATCGTCGAGCGCCACGAGCGCATGAACACGAGGACGACGATGCAGGCGAGGAGCGAGCCGAGGACGAGATGGACTTTGATCTCGTGCATGGCGGCTTCGATGTAGCGCGACTGATCGCGGATCACTTCGAGCTCCACGCCGGCGGGCAGTTGCGATTGCACGGACGGCAGGAGCTTCTTCACGCCGTCGATGACGGCGATCGTGTTCGCGCCGGACTGGCGTCGAATCTCGAGCGTGACCGTTGGGACGCCGTTGAGTCGCGCGAGGCTGCGTTGCTCTTTCGTCCCGTCTTCGACGCGGCCGACGTCGCGGATGCGCACCGGGATGCCGGTCGTCGTTTCTGCCGACGTGTCGTCGGTGCGCGTCGCGACGACGAGGTTTTCGAACGCCGTCGGCTCGGTGTAGCGGCCCATCGTGCGCAGCGTCAGTTCCTGGCGCGCGGTCGTGACGTTGCCGCCGGGGAGGTCCGCGTTCTGACGATCGAGCGAGTCGCGGATCGCGGTGATCGGGAGTTGATACGCGGCGACGCGATCGGCGTCGATCCAGACGTTGATCGCGCGCTCGAGTCCACCGACGACGCGGACTTCGCCGACGCCGCTGGTGCGCTCGAGTTGCACGCGCACGGTTTTGTCGGCGAGCTCGGTGAGCTCGCGCAGTGTGTGTTCGCCCGATAGCGCGATGGTGAGGACTGGCGAGCTGTCGTTGTCAAATTTCGAAATGACCGGCGGCGTCGCATCCTCGGGGAGCCGATTGAGGATCGTATTCACGCGATCGCGCACGTCCTGCGTCGCGGTCTCGAGATCGCGATCGAGCCGGAACGTCGCGGTGACGTTCGACGTCCCGGGTCCCGACACCGATCGCAGCTCGTCGATGCCGTCGACGGTGTTCACGACTTCCTCGACCTGCTGCGTGATCAGCGCTTCGACTTCTTCAGGCGCCGCGCCGGGCAACGACGTGCGCACGCTGACCGTTGGCAAGTCGACGGACGGATAGCGATCGACGCCGAGTCGCGAGTAGCCCGCGGCGCCGACGACGACGAGCGCGAGCACGATCATCGACGCGAAGACGGGGCGGCGAATGCAGATCTCTGCGAGCTTTTGCATCAGCGACTCACGACCGCCTGACCGGAGCGCAGGTTGACCGGGTTCACGACGACTTCATCGCCCGCCGCCACGCCGCTCACGATCTCGATGACGCCGTTCATGCGACGTCCCGTCGTCACAGGCTTCTCTTTCGTTTTGCCTTTTTCGACGAGCATCACTTTCTCGATGCCCGCGAAGGTGATGAGTGCACTCTGCGGAATCGTCAGCGACGTTTTGCTCGCGTCGGTGACGATCGTCGCGCGTGCGAACGACCCGGCGCGCAGCGCGCCGTTGTTGCGAATGTCGGCTTCCATCTGCAGGACGCGCGTGCGTTCGGTGATGGTCGGACTGAGTCGCGTGACTTTGCCCGCGAACGTGCTGGGCACGCCGTCGATCGTCAGTTGCACGGTCTGTCCCGCGCGGACAGTCGCCGCATCGCGCTCGGGGACGTCGGCGCGAAAGCGGAGCGGATCGACGCGCACGATCTCCGCGACCGGCGCACCCGCCGCGAGGTATTCGCCAATCGACGCGATGCGTTTCTCGATGACGCCATCGAACGGCGCGACGACGGTCGTGTCGGAAAGTTGTTGCCGCGCGAGCGCGACTTCCGCGCGACGTTGTGTCGCGAGCGCCTGGCGATTGCGGATCTCTTCGAGCGAGTCCTGGTAGCGACTCTCCGCGACGCGCGCCTGTGATTGCACCTGATCGAAGTCGGCCTTCGACACGAGTCCTTCACGCAGCAGCGCGGCGTATCGCTCGCGACTCGCGCGCGCTTCTTCGAGGACCGCGCGCGCCTCGCGCACGGGCGGCGTGTCCGCGGGATCGACGCGATCGCTTCCGCCCTCCGCCGCCAATCCCAACCGCACCCGCGCCTGCACCAACCCCGCCTCGGCCTGCTGCAATCGGAAGTTGTAATCCGTCGGGTCGACGCGCGCGATGACTTGTCCGCGGGCGACGCGACTGCCGAGGTCGACGGCGATGACTTGCACGCGCCCGGCGACCTTCACGCCGGCCGTCGCACGGTCGTACGCATCGAGCGTTCCGTTGACGAGCACCGTCGTGCCGAGGCGTTGCTCTTCGACGCGCGCGGTCTGCACGGTCTTCGGAGCTTGATCGCGCTTGCCTTCCTGCGCTGCCGCCGACGATGAATCGTCGCGACATCCGGTGAAAAGCACGAGCACGGCAGCACAGGCAGCAAGACGAAACTCCATCGAGCGAGGCATCGAAGCAAGAACCCTGCGCTATCGGGCGTTTTCAGCCCGCCGTGTCACGAATGGCACGTGCATGTCACGAGTTGCACCGAGCGCAGCGTTAGCGCGTGTAAGTCAACGCCCACGCACTCCAATGCCGCGCGCGAGGTCGCGGGCCGTCGCGACGCCAGCCGTTCGCCTCGAGTGCCTTCGTCAGCAGCGAGCGAAACGATGCGTGCGTCACGACGATGATCAGCTCCTCGTCGAACTGCGTCAGCCACTGCGCGGCGTGCATCGCGCGCTCGATCTCGACGAGCGTGACGTGCTTGTTGGCGCGCACGAGCATGCGTACGCCGTATGCGAGCGCCCAGCCGATCATCGGCAATCGCAAGCGGCCGAGTCGCGGAGGGGTGAGCTCGAGCTCGTGCAGCAGCGACGATGGGACGACGCGTTTGTGCGATCCGAGTGCTTGTGCCGATTCGACCGCGCGGCGGACGTTGCTCGTCACGATGACGCCCGCTTGCAGCGCGAGCTCGCGTAGTGCGCGCGGCGGAGTATCGCGCGGGTCGATGCCCGCGGCTTCGTACGCGCGACGCCACTGCAGAAAGCCTTCGAAGTCGATCCAGCCCTCGTGTACGTGGGCGGAGCGTCCGTGGCGCACGAGCACGATTCGCCGCTCACTCATTTCGCAAGCGAGACGATCTCACCTTCCTGCGCTACCGCAAACTCGCGACGCTTCGACGCATCGCGCAGGAGCGGATTCGATTGATTGAGATGCACGAGGCGGATGCGCGATCGTAGCGGCGACGTCGCGAATCGCTGCATCGTTTCTTCGACGGTGGGATGCGGGATCTCGCGCAGGTCGCGGCCGGGAAGTTCGGCGGCGGAGTAGAACGTCGCGTCGACGTACGCGACGTCGACTTGTTCGACGACCGACTCGATCGGCGTCTCCCACTTTTCCCACTTGTCGATGTCGGGTAGCCAGAGGATCGCGCGCGACGGACCACGCACGATGTAGCCGACGGTCTCGGAGAATTCGTCGCGATGCGGAACGACGAGCGGAGTCACGGAGAGGTGCTCGTTGAGCGCGATGGTCGTGCCCGCGCTCAAGGAACGCAGCGTGATGTTGTGCAGCGAGACGAGTTGCGACCACGGGCCGTTTTGTTCGAGGTACGCGCGCATGCGCGGCATCGCGTAGACGGGGACGTCGCGCGTGCCGAGGACTTCGCGGCCGAGGTGGGCGAGTCCGAGGTAGTGGCCGATGTGGGCGTGGGTGAGGAGGATGCCGTCGAGGAGAGGCGCGCCTTTGCGCGGCTCGCCGGCGATGCGTTCGAGTGCGTGGAGTTGTCGCGGAAAGTCGGGCGTCGCGTCGATGATCCAGCGCTGGCCGGTCGATGGATCGACGATGCCGAGCGATGCGACGAGCGCGGAGTCGCCGCGACCTTCGAACAACTCGACGCAATCGGTGCGACGGCAACCGGCTTGCGGATATCCGCCGTCCTGCGCAATCCCGAGGACGACCACGTACGGCTCCGTTGGCGGAGCGACGTGCACGGTCGCGCAGGCGAAGAGCAGGAAGAGTGGAAGGAAGCGCATGAGATCTTGGATCGTCCGCGCGAGCGAAGTGCCATTCTACGTTCGCGGCGGATGGCGGAACGTCACAGCGTAGTCAGGCGGCTCGCGCTCGAGAATCGGCGCGCCGTCGCGCTCGAGCCAGGCGTGTCCCGCGAGCGTGCCGTCGTCTTTTTTGCGCACGCCGTAGATGACGTCCGTCTCGATGTCCTGCATCTGCAGAAAGCGTCGCAGGACCGCAGAACGCTTCCAGCATTTGCCGTCGCTGAAGAGCCCCGCATGAAAGACGCGATCGACGCAGCGCGCGAGCTCTTCAGGCGATTTGCGTTTTCGCTGCGGCCATCGACGTTTCGTCTCCGTCATCGTGAGCATCGTCGAGACGCGCACGAGCGGTCCGATGATCGTCAGCGCGGAGATCCACGCAAACGCGCGCAACGTCAGCAGCAGCGACGACGGATCGCGAGCGAGGAGACGTGCGCCCGCGGCGAGTTTTCGGAGGAACCGCATGTGCGAGGTCAGAGGCTTTCGACGACGACCATGTTCGCGCGTGCGCAGCGTTCGCGCACGGCCTTCGCCTTCGCGTACTCCGGCGACTCGCGCCAACCTTTCGCTTTCTCGAACGAGTCGAACTCGAGGACGACCATGCGGCGCGGCGTCCAGTCGCCGTCGAGCACTTCGCTGCGTCCGCCGCGGACGAGGTAGCGTCCGCCGTGCGCGGCGATGGCTTCGGAGGCGAGGCGTTTGTAGTCCTCGTACACGACCGGATCGAGAACTTCGATGTCGACGATGATCAGTGCGGGCATGCGCGCATCATAGCTGTGCACTCGTAGCGCCGGCTTCCAGCCGGACGTAACGCCGGCATCTTGCCGGCGGGCTGGAAGCCCGCGCTCCGGCGGGCTGGAAGCCCGCGCTCCGAGAGTTCGTGCATGAGTCCTGCACCACCGGCGGCCGGAGGTTCGCTGCATGAATTCTCGGGTCGTTTCGCTGGCTCTCGTCGCGATGCTCGTTCTCGGATGCACCACCAACACGGCGCGGCCGTCGCCCACGCCGGCGCCGAATGCGGCGGGCTACAAGAATCTCAAGGTCCTGCCCCACGACATCACCCGCGACGAACTCCTCGGCGTCATGCGCACCTTCACCCGCGGCCTCGGCGTCCGCTGCAATCACTGCCACGTCGTCACCGCGACCGAGCCGAAGGAAGTGCTCGACTTCGCGGCGGACACGAAGGAAGAGAAGCGCGTCGCACGCGTGATGATCCAGATGACGCAGCAGATCAACAAGGAATGGCTCGAGCGCGTCGAACAGGCGGAGGGACATC
>DASVNL010000826.1:0-9505 GCA_036383875.1 Thermoanaerobaculia bacterium | reverse complement strand
AGATCGTCTGCCATCGCGAGGAGCGTGGTCTCGTCGACGCGTCCGCGTGCGGCATCGATGAGCGCGTTGTTGAATGGATCGGTGAGGCGCAAATCGACTGACTGGCCATCGACGACCGCGGCTTGCGCGGCGTACGCGAAGTAAAACTCCGGAAGGTCTTTGATCGCCGCGGCTTTGCTGAATGCCCCCGTTTCGAGCGCGTCTTCGAGGGCCAGAATGCGTGCGGTTTCCCTCGTCTCTGGTTGATTTTCGAGATCGGCAAGGATGCTCGGCCGTGTTCCACCGGCTTCCCATTCCAACCGTGCGCGCATGATTTTCGTGTCGGTCGTTGGCTGCCCGTCTTCGCGTTGCGTGAGAAGAAATCGCGCCTGATCCCAGTCCTCGCTCGCGCGCGCGAGAAGCCAGGATGCCTCCCAGGCCTTCTCCGGTTCGACGTATTGCTCGAGCAAGTCGACAGCCTCGGCGATCCGCTTGGTCGCAACCGCGGCGATCGCCAAAGTCACGGGCGCGCTCTCAATGAGCGCGCCGCGCTGTAGCGATTCCTCGAGCATGGTGAACGCCTCTTCATCCTGCTCGGCTTCCAGCAGCGCATGCCCGAGCGCGACGCGCGCCCAATTCTGTTTCGGGTCGAGGCGCATTGCCTCGCGATACTCGCGCATGGCCGCACTGCCGTTGAGGAGCCGCCCGTAGAGGTAGTGATTGGCCGCGTTGGGATTTCGTTCGAGGCGTGCGCGATATTCGTCGAGGACGAGCGGCTTCGCCTCGGGCAGGTTCACATTCTGATAGATGCGATGCGCCTGAATCTCGCCGTCGCATCGTTTCGTCCACGCGCGACTTTCCTCGACCGCGCGAGCGTGTTGGTTGCTGCTCTCGAGTATGTCCACGATGCCGGTTCGCAGGTCCCCATCGCAGGGCTTGGTCTCGAGGCCTTTCTTCAACGCGCGCACGGCATCGTCGAATCGACGATCGATGTACCACGCGGACGCGAGCTCGGGGAGTCCGATGCGCGCGATGACGAACGTGGTCACCGTCGCGCGACTGGAGTTGACCGAGGGTGGCGCGTCGCGAAACAGGTAGTCCGGCTGCGGTTGCTCGATCCATCGCTCGAGTCCGAGCCACTGCTGGTCGTATTCGCGCTCGGCTGGGATTGAGGAGTAGACGATGCGGTCGCGTTCATAGATACCTGCGCCCAACGCGTTGTAGATGAAGAAGCGCGGTGCGAACAGGGCATCCGAGAATGACTGTTTGCGAATGACCGCGTCGTAGGTCTCGAGCGCGCGCGGGCCATCGTGCAATACGAATCGATGTTTGCCCGGCGCCAGTTTCAACACGAGAGACAACCGATCGGGAAGCGGATGCTGCTCGCCGTCGACACGAATCGTGAGCGGCCGGCCGACTGCGTTGTCGAAATAGACGGGCACGCGATTCTGCCGCCACCACGCGAAGGCAAGCGTCGCGATGACTGCGATCGCGGCCGTCGCCGTAAGGATCGGACGAGCGCGACTCGGTTTCGCGACCTGCGGTTCGTCCGGCTCGGAATCATCGACTTCGGGCTCCGGACCGATTGCCTCCGTGGCGCGATGAATGGAGCAGGGACGCTCCGGCTGACAGTCTGCGCAGTCGTCGTACTCGACACTCCGCGCGCGTTGTTCGAGCTCTTCGAGACGCAACTCGCGAAGCTCGCTCGCGGTGACGCGCCGTCCGATCGTGCCGCCACAGCCGCGACACACGGCAACGTCAGCGACGACATCGGTCTCGCACGCGGTGCAAACATCGCGGCGTGATCGGCGAATCATGAACGCCGCCAGCAGGAGCGCGCCGATCGCCGCGCTGAGCAGAGCTGGTGTCAGCGGGTCCTCGCCGAAAATCGCCAGGCCGCCGAAGAAGCCAAGGACGCCTCCGGCTGTGCCGCCGGCGTACGCATGCGCAAGAGTGCCGCCCTTCGGCGTGCGATAAACGGGATGATCGCGACGTTGCTCGGTCGCGACGTACTGCGGCTCCGCGATTTCATCCGGCGCGGGCTCGCGAGGAACGAACGCGTCAGGATGAACGACGCCGATCGGGCGTGAGGGCGCAGAGTGCGTCACATGCTCGCGAACGGATTCATCGCTGTTGTCGATGACTTCGAGCGCTGCGCGGAAGCACGCGCGCTGATTGGGCTCGAGATGATGCGCGATCGTTTTCCACTCTTCGGGTTTCTCGCGCGCTGCACACCAGAGCGCGAGGAGGTACGCCATGGCCTGCAGTGGCAGATAGCCGGCAGACGACTTCGACCACGCGGTGACGTTCCACGTCCCTGTCGAACGATAGCGATCGGTGTTGTTGGTCGAGAGGATTCCGAAGCCGAGGACCACGGTGGTCACGTCGGTGAGCAGCTCTTCTTTGTGCCGGTCTTCGATGACGAGGTTGTGATGTTCGCGCCACGCATGCGCCACTTCGTGCGCAAGCACACCCGCCGCCGCCTCGGGGTCGCCGAACTGTCCGACATGCAGTCCGAAAAATGCGCGTCCTTCTTTGATCCCTGCGAACCACCCTGCGGTGTTCGCGTCCCACGGTTCTGAACCGTCGGCACTGAGCCCCGGTGCAAATGCGTTGAGATTGACGCGCAACGAGCCGAGCCCGGCGTAGTAGAGAAGCCGCTGCGCGAGACGATGTCCGTGGGCGGCGGTCGTGTTCCACTTTTCAGGAAACCACTCGTTGGTCGGCTCGACGAGCGGAGTCGCGTCGAGCAGGTCGACGCCGCGCTTTGCAATGAGCTTTCGCAGAGCATGCGCGAGCCACTGCCGCTCCTCGGGCGATGGGAGTTTGTTCATTGCGGACCGCGCGAGAGGATACCGCGGACTCCTCTCGCACTCACCCCACGACGCGCTGGACCATCCAGAACACGCCCATCGCGGCGATCGCGAGCGACGCGGGGATGACGAGGCGGGGGCGGTACCAGGGGCGGTGTTGGGTCCAGCTCACGAGGAGCGCGTACATCGCGGCGATGACCGTGAGTTGTCCGAGCTCGACGCCGACGTTGAACGCGACGAGGGCGTAGGCGGCCTGGGAGCGGGGGAGGCCGAGCTCCTGGAGGACGCCGGCGAAGCCCATGCCGTGGAGGAGGCCGAACGCGAAGACGATCGCGACGCGCCAGGGGTGAAGTTTCGTCGTCGTGAGATTCTCGATGGCGACGTACGCGATCGACAGCGCGATCAGCGGTTCGACGATGCGTGGCGAGATCGCGATGAGGCCGTACATCGTCAGCGCGAGTGTGATCGTGTGCGCGATCGTGAACGCCGTGACCTGCATCAACACCGGCTTGATGCGCGGCGTCAGCAGGAACATGCCGATCACGAACAGGATGTGATCGAGGCCGAGTGGCACGATGTGCGTAAAGCCGAGGATCAGGTATTGGCGCAGAACACCGAATCGAGTCGGGGCGACGAACGGCTTGCTGCGATCGGGCGGTTCGATCCACTGCTCCTGCCCGTTGATCTGCAGCGGGTACGTCGCGTAGACGAGATCCCACGACCACGTGAACGCGCCGGCGTTTTTCGGGACGGTGCCGGTGTAGCGGATCGTGACCAGCACCGGCTCCGCGCGTGAGTCGATCGGCAGTACTTCGACGCGCGGGATCGATGACTGTTCGCCGAAACGAATGTCCGCGGCTTGCTGCAGCATCGGCGCGAAGCGCGTCAGCGCGTTGTGCACCACGACGTAGTCGAACGACTTCGTGCGTGGCTGCTTCGCGCGCGCTTCGAGCTTTTCGAGCAATGCGCGCGGCGCGGTGTGCACGTCGATGCGATACGTCTGATCGTTGCGCAGTTCCGCGCGGACCTGCGTCGTCCCGATCTCATGTGCCGATGCGCGCAGAGCGAACAGAGCGAAGCACAGCAGCGCGAGCTTTCTCACCGTCACACTACGAATCTACCGCGAAAGCTGGATTCATCTGCGACGTTCGCGCGCGAGCGCGAAACGCTGGTTGCACAGACGAAGATCCATCGGCGATTCGACGGTACCTCGGCACGTCCCATTCCGACAAGCTCGCCATCGCGTTAGCGTGTGCTCTCCTACGAGGGACGCTTTCACTGCTCCGAAGCCTGTTTCGTCAAGGGCGTTTAGCGGATACAGCACGGTTAACATTTTTCGAGTGGCAACGATATGGCATGGCGCGTGTCGAGGGCTTGGACATGACGTCCAGCATCGACGTATATGTTGAGATGTTCTTGACACGGTAATAGGATCACTGGTGGAGCATTCATGCCCGTGTCGTAGCGAGTAGCGGAGGTGTTGCATGGCTCGAGCCCGTATTCTGGCCCTCATTGCCGTCGTAGGGATGGCGCTGTTGGAAACTAACTCATTCGGGCAATGTACGCCCACGATCAATAACGTGAGCTTCAGTGACGGGTACCTGAGTGTGACTGCGACCAACACTAGCGATCAAGTTTGTAATCCTTACCAAACGACCGTGGCGGTCACGATCCAGGGCAGCGGCGGTACTTACACCGGGACCGGACAATATCCCAACGACGGTCAATGTCCCTGGGCATCGGGCTGTACAACGACAGCTGTCTTCGACGTGTCCTGCTGGACTGGCCAGGTCCAACTCACTGCCAGTGGGTCGTGTTACAAAACTGACGGCCAGTACTGCAACTTCATCACGACGGGGACTGCGAGCACGTCATACTCATTGCCGAGTCACAAGCCATCGGTGAACGTCACAGTCAGCGAGAACGCGGGAGTATACGAGGCGGTTGTGGCGTGGCAATTCCAGAATGTCAAAGCGGGTCAGCCTCGGGTGGCCTGGCTGGACTGGGCGCCCGGCGGTGGGCGGATCTGGACGGGGCTAGACCTTCCGATGAGCGGCAACTCGGGGCCGATCGCGCTGCCCGCTTGCGCGCTAGATGGACAGGAATTTGTGCTTGCTGCTGCTAGCGTCTGTGGCGATGCGGATGGGTATGCGGAGGCGCAACAGGTCGTAGCGCTGCCGGACTGCGTGGCTGCATGCTCGTCCTGCCCGACGTCGGGAGCGAATGCCTCAGGCACTCCTGTGATTTGGGGCCCGAACTCCGGGCAGCAGGGTTCCGAGTGTGTGAGCATGCCGATTCGTGTCGACAACGGCAATATGAAGATGACCGACCGCGACGAGCTACCCGGCGCGTTCCTGGCGCCGTTGAAGCGAACATACGACACGATTCGTACGAACGGCGTTTTTGGGCGAGGGTGGTCCTCGATCTTCGACGCGACGCTCACCGTGCAGGGGCAGCATGTCTTTCTCAAAACGGAGAGTGGTGACCTGCTCGCATTTGCAAAAGAAGGAAGCGATTATCGGCAGGTTTGGCCCACAGTCGAAGAGATGACTGGATGGTTGCAGTACGACGCAACCGAGGGTGCGTACCTCTATCGCCCGCACGGGTCGAACGTGACGCACGTATACAAAAACGGGCGTTTGACCTCGATTCGTGCGGCCGGACGCATCAATCGCGTCAACATCACGTACGACGGCAGCGGTCTCCCGACACGAGTTGAAGACAGCGAAGGTGTGTGGGGGTGGACGGTAACGACGAGCGGCGGCCGCATCTCGACGATCGTTCCGGACGGTACATCCTCGTATACATGGACCTACCTCCGCAACGGTAGCGGGGACCTGACGTCGGTGACTACGCCCACCGGGACCTGGCGTACCTACACGTACGACTCGGCAAGAATGACGGAAGCGCGTGACGGCGCTGGGAATCTCATTGAGTCGCACGCATACGACACATCCGGCCGCGCAACGACCTCGGTCAGCGGAGGGGAGGAAGTGACCGGTCTGCAATACCGGCAAACGGGCCGAGTCACCGGTGAGACAAGGGCTATCGTCACATATGCGAGCGGACGCACGACCACTTTCTATACGCGAAACATCGCCGGCCGTCCGAGGACCGTCGAGGTGGATGGATCATGTGACTGCGGTTCCGAAGACGCGGTTTACGTGTACGACGGCTCGGGACGCATCATTCGTGAGCAGAATGCCCTCGGCTATATCTCGACGCGCCAGTACACGAATGGACGCCTGACCCAGGAGACCAACCATCTCCGGCCGCAGAGCTGTGACCCGGCGACGGACACGGCACTCTGCCGCCTCACTCCGGACACTCTCTCGACTGCGACGCTCATTGCGACGTCTGAAACAGAGACGGTGAGCTATGTCTACGGCGATACGGTATGGCCGGACCGGGCAACCCAGGTCAGCTCCGCGAGCGTACTGAATCCATCGCAACAGGTTACGCGGCTCGTAACCTACGACGCCGCCACCGGAGAAATCCTGACAAGCACGGTGACGGGCTATACAGGGATCCCGGCACAGTCGGTCAGTCGAGTCACGACCACGACTCTGTACAACGGAACGGAAACCGCGGCGTTCACGCCCAATTCCGAGTTCACAACATACGCTTCTCTACCGCAGCCTCAAGGTATGCGCAAGATCCTCAATGGGCCAAGGACCGATGTCCAGGATTTGACGACGTATGTCTATTACCCCTTCGATGCTTCCGTGCCAGCGTTTGCACGCGGCCGGCTGGCCGGTCTGAGAAACGCCGCCGGTCAGGTCACCTACTTCGCTGACTACGACGTCTATGGCAACGCAACGCGCATGATCGATCCGAATGGTCTCGTCACAGAGACGGATCATGACGGCCTTGGCCGAACAACGAGTACGACGGTGAGTGGCGCAAGCTGCGAAGGTGTCAGCGGCTCATGCGTGATCACAACGACCCGCACTTACGCCGGCACAACTGCCGTCCAAACGACGAGCGATGGAGAACTGGTCTCGGTCTATGCCTACGATTCCCGAGGGAGGATCTCGAGCATCTCCCGCGGACCTGCTGACAATGATCTGCGTGAACGCATCTCCTACACGTACGACAGCGTGACAGGGAACAAAGCCAGTGAGCGAACGCTCGCGTTTGAGAGCGGCTCTTGGGTGGAGAAATCGAACGAAGCGTTCACATACAACGTCAACGGACAACTGTCGCAAGTGACGCATGCCGACTCGACGACCACTGCCTACACATATGGGCCTGGCGCGCGCATGACGTCGGCTCGCGACGAGCGGCACGCCACGCCGAACACCTTCTATGAATACACGATTGGTGGACGTCTCAGTGAGGTCCGCCAGACATTGAGCGCCGGAGAGGCGACGACGTCGTACGCCTACGATCTTTTCGGCAATCCAGCGAGCGTCACTGATCCGAATGGCAATACGACGACATATCTGTACGACGACTTCGGCCAGTTGCTGAGGCAAATCAGTCCGGTGACCGGCACGACGCTCTATACCTATGATCTTGCCGGCAACCTACTGACGACGACCGATGCAAACGGCGCTACCACGACGCGTACTTACGACGCGTTGAATCGCGTATTGACGTCCGTTTCGACCCGTGGCCTCTCGACGGAGACCGTGACGTGGACGTATGACACGGCGCCGTATGGCGCTGGCCGGATCGCGACAATGGTCGATCCCACTGGCAGCACCAGCTACGAATATGAACGGCGCGGTCTCTTGACAAAGGAGACGAGGACCATCGGCAGCGCGACGTACGTCACCACATTCGCGTACGACCGGCAGGGCAACCGCGCGCGCATCGTTTATCCGAGCGGCCGGGTCGCACTCTACACGCACGACTTCGCGAGCCGGCCATACTCCGTGACGTTCGACGCGACGGCCATTGTGTCGTCGACGGCCTACTTGCCGTTCGGACCGCGAACGGCCACCGTATTCGGCAATGGAACCACGCGCACGACGACGTATGATGCCCGTTATCGCCCTTCGGCCAACATACTGGCCACGGTGGGGGGGACGATTGCCAGTTACGGCTATCAATACGATGGCGGCAGCAACATCACTGCAATGACAGACCAGGTCGACGCGACCTACAACCGCACCTTCGCATACGACGATCTGAACCGACTCATTACCGCGAATACGGGTACGTCTCTATGGGGAACGGGCGGCTATACATACGATGCGATGGGCAATCTGCTCACGCTCACACTGGGATCACGGAGCGCGTCATTCTCGCGGTCAGGCTCGACCCCGAAACTGACGAGCGTCACAGACCTGGGGGTCACGCGTAGTGTTTCGTACGATCCGGCCGGCAACGAGACCGCCGTGGGCTCGACGACGAACGTCTATACCCCGCGCAACCATCTCGGCAGTTACGACGATATCGACTACACCTACGACGGCCGGGGCATCCGAGCAGTCACGACGACTGAAGGCATCTTGGCGGAACTGAACGTCGCGTCGTCCGTCGGCGGTGGGCATTCATTGCAAGGCGAGATCGTCCTCTCAGAACCAGCGCCTTCCGGTGGATTGACGATTGCAATCTCGTCCGCGAACTCGGCGGCGACGGTTCCGGCGACAGTGACAATCGCCGCGTCCGAGACGCACGCCACGTTCACCATCAATACGGTCGCCGTGGCGTCCTCGACGAACGGGGCGATTACTGCCAGTTTTGATGCCGTTACGTTGTCATCCAATCTGGTAGTGCTGCCCGCCGCGCTCGATCAACTCAGCATCCCGGCGACGATTCGTGGCGGAACGACGGCCACCGGAACCGTCTATCTCACGGCCCAGACGATGACCGGTGGCAAGACAGTGTCGCTATCAAGCGATGACACGACGCATCTCACGGTGCCCTCGAGCGTGACGGTTCCCGCCGGCGCCGATCAGGTGACGTTCACCGTGACCACCCCTGTGGCCGTGACGTCGACCTCGAATGTGACGGTGACGGCGACCCTAGACGCGATCACCGACACGACGTCGGTGGGTGTCGTGCCTCCAGCCATCACGAATCTTGCCATCAGCCCATCCACGGCCGAAGGCGGAACTGAGCTCACGGCTACGGTGACGCTCGAAAGCGGCGCCGCGGCTGGGACGCAGATCACATTCAGTTCTTCAAGTAGCGCGTTACATGCGCCAGCGCCGCTGACATTCACAGCCAACGCGACGATAGCTCAAACTACAGTCACGACCGAGGCGGTCGAGTCGGCCACGGCCGCGATCCTGACAGCCACGTTGGCGCCCACGTCGAGAACAGCGTCCGTCACTCTGCAGCCTCTATCGATTACTCTCAGTTCAGTGAGCATTACCCCGACGGCGATGATCGGTTCCAATGACGGTACGGGAACCGTCACCCTCACGGCCGCGGCCCCAACCGGGGGGCTGGACGTCGAATTGGGTCCGTTCGAGAATGGCATCGTGCCCCCGTATGTTCGCGTTGCGGCCGGCAACACGCAGGCTACGTTCCCGATTCGAACGCCGGTCGTGGCCAGCGCGACCACGGTGACTATCACCGCGCGGCACGCGGTGACCACGCGGACAGCGACCCTGACGGTCAATCCGCCCGTCGATAATGACTACTTTGGGTTTTCGCTAGCGGATATTTCGCAGAACTACACCATCGCGCCGAACGAGTCATATCAGTTCCATACCTATCGAGAGAACTCAGTGGGGTCATATAGCGCGAGTCTCGTC
>DASVNL010000825.1:0-5716 GCA_036383875.1 Thermoanaerobaculia bacterium | reverse complement strand
TCGATCTCACGAAAGGCGAGTGGCTCGTGAAGACCGTGCACATGACGCCCGCACCCGCGACGTCGGGCTATCAGTGGGAGAGTTTGTGGGCGTCGATTACGTTCGCTAAATAGCTTCCGCGAGCGTGTCGCGCAAACGATCGAACACGAAGAAGCCCAACGCCAGCGATCCGAACGCGTACGCGACCATCAGCACCGCGTCCGACAAATTCGGCATCCGTCCGAAGAACAGCACGTCCTGATACGACACGACGAACGGCGTCATCGGATTCATGCGCAGCAGCGCGCGCAACGCACGCGAGTGGATGTTGTCGATCAGATAGATGATCGGCGTGACGAAGAAGCCGAGCTGAATCACGTTCGCGACGATGTCGCGCAGATCGCGAAACAACACCGACGCAGAGGACACGGTCATCGCCAAACCCGCGACGAACAACGTCTGCAGGAGCATCAGCACGGGCGCGAGCAGGATCGTCGCGCTGATCGTGAACTTGCCCAGCGCGGCGAACGCGAGGATCGCAGCGAAGAGGATCGGCATCGCGAGCGCGAAGTGCACGAGATGCGAGAGCACGACCACGAGCGGCAGCGCCTCGGCGGGAAACATCACCTTCTTGATCAGTCCCGCGTTCGCGGAGATCGACGCCGTCGACTCGAGAATCGCTGCGGCGAAGAACGTCCACGGCAGGATTCCGGAGAAGAGGAACAGCGGATACGGTTGCACGACCTGCTGCGGGAAAAACTTCGTGAAGACGAGGGTGTAGACGGCGAGCAGCAGCAGCGGATTCGCCAGCGACCAGAAATAGCCGAGGAGCGAGCCGCGGTAGCGGGCTTTCAGATCGCGGGCCGTCAGCGCGGCGATGAGCTGGCGATGACGGTAGAGATTCGCGAGTTCGTTCATCGGACGAGTGCGCTCACGCGTGGTCGTCCGTCACGATGAGCATCAGCGTCGTCGCGCCGACCTGGAACTCCGACTTGTCGGACAGCTCCACCGCATCCTCGATCTTCTCGCCGTTCACGAGCGTGCCGTTCGTCGAGCCGAGATCGGAAACCGTGATGGCTGCGTCGCGCACTTCGAGAACCGCATGCTGGCGCGACGCCTCGGTGTCGTTGAGCGTGAGATCGGCGTTCGCGCGTCCGATCGTGACGCGCGGCTTCTCGATGCGAAACACGCTGCCGGCGTCGGGACCGTCGAGAATCGCGAGCGACAAACGCTTGCCCGGCGGAAGCTGCAACGCTTCGCTGCGACCAGTGTTGCGTTCGGGCAGCGGCGACTGTTCCGTCGTGTCGTGCGTCGCCGGACGTCCCTCGCGCGATGCGAACGTGCTGTCGCCGATTTCAACGACGGCAGGTTGCGGAGTCGCGAAGGCGGGATTGTGAATCTCGAAGATCTGCTGGCAGCGCGCGCACTTGATCTTCTTCGACGGTTTGCGCTCGAACCGCTCTTCGTCGTACTGGTACTTCGACTTGCAATTAGGGCACTCGATGATCACAGAACGACCTCGGCCGGAGGCGACGATAGCATCTCTCACGCCTCGGCGCGACGCCCCCGCCCCGATCATTGCATAGAATCCTCGGCGTCATGAAGAAGCTCGTCGCTGCCGCGCTCGCCGCCGTCTCACTCACCTGTTCGCCGACTCCGGAAACCGAGATGAAGCCCACCTCCACCGCGCCCGCGGTCGCGAAGCTCGCGATCCTCCCCGGGACCGACGCGCGTCTGAAGCAACTCCCGAAAACTCCGATCGACTACGACCGCTCGCTGCTCAATGAAAACGAGCGACAGGTCGTGGCGAAACTCATCGAGGCGTCGAAATTCATCGATGAGATCTACTGGCGTCAGGTCTCGGCGCAGAACCCCGAGTACCGCACGAAGCTCGAAGCGCAGGCCAAGAGCTCGGCGCTCGATCAGGCCGGCTACGACTACTTCCTCGCGAACAAGGGACGCTGGGACACGCTCGCGAAGAACGAGCCGTTCGTCGAGCCATTCGGCGCGGAAGGCGCGAAGCCCGCGGGTGCGAACTTCTATCCGGCCGACATCACGAAGGACGAGATGGAGAAGTACATCGCCGCGAATCCTGCGCAGAAGGAAGCGCTGATGTCGCTCTTCACCGTCGTGCGTCGCGAGAACGGGAAGCTCGTCACGACGCCGTACTCGGTCGAATACAAAGAGTTCCTCGATCCCGCGGCCGCGAAGCTGCGCGAGGCCGCGGCGCTCACGACGAACGAGTCGCTGAAGAACTACCTCACCAAACTCGCCGACGCATTCGGCAAGGACAACTATCGCGAGAGCGACATCGCGTGGATGGATCTCCAGGGCCCGATCGAAGTCGTGATCGGACCGTACGAGGTCTACGAAGATGATCTCTTCAACTACAAGGCGTCGTTCGAATCGTTCGTGACCGTCGTCGACAAGCCGGAGAGCGACAAGCTCGCGATCTACGCGAAGCATCTGCCGGACATGGAGCGCAATCTCCCGATTCCGGATGAATACAAGAATCCCAATCGCGGCACCGACTCGCCGATCCGCGTCGTGCAGGAGCTCTACACCGCCGGCGACGCGCGTCGCGGCGTGCAGACCGCGGCGTTCAATCTGCCGAACGACGAAGTGGTGCGCGAGCAGAAGGGCTCGAAGAAAGTCCTGCTCAAGAACGTGATGGATGCGAAGTACCGCATGAGCGGCAATCCGATCGCGATGCGCGTGCTCGATCCGTCGCAGCGCTCGCTGATGAACTTCGACGCGTACTTCAACTTCATCCTCTTCCACGAGCTCTCGCACGGCCTCGGGCCGGGACTGATCAAGCAGCCCAACGGGGAGCGCACCGACGTGCGCATCCTGCTCAAAGACACGTACTCCTCGATCGAAGAGTGCAAGGCCGACGTCCTCGGGATCTACAACATCGTGTACGCGCAGCAAAACAAGCTGTTGACGTCCTTCACCGAAGAGCAGCTCTACGCGACGATCACCGGCCTCTTCTTCCGCTCGTTGCGCTTCGGCGTCGACGAGGCGCACGGACGCGGAACCGCGGTGCAGTGGAACTGGCTGCGCGAAGCCGGCGCGATCATCCCGAACGCCGACGGCACGTTCCGCGTCGACAACGACAAGTTCCGCGCGGGCATCAAGTCGCTCGCGACGGAGCTGCTCACATTGCAAGCGACGGGCGACTACGCGCGGGCGCAGCGCTTGCTCACGAAGTACGGCGTGTCGAATGCGGAGATGGACGCGGTGAACAAGACGCTGACGGACATCCCGGTCGACATCACGCCGGTCTTCACGGCAGCGGGAGAAAAGTAGCGATGGAAGGACGTGTACTTCTCAGGTGCGTCGAGTGTGATTACACGACGGAGATCGTCGGTGAGATCCCTGAGGAGTACACGCGTTGCTTCGATGAGGCCGTGCATCGCGACGGCTGGGTTCCGCGTCCGGGTGCGAACGACGCGTCGCTGATTTGCCGCGAATGCCTCGTGAAGAAGTACTCCGGACACGAGACGGTGGACGACGAAGAGAAGGTGCGAGCCAAAAGTGGAACGGCGGGCTCTTAGCCCGCCGTTCTTTTTTTGCGATGAGAGTCGGCGGGCTGAGAGCCCGCCGCTCCACTTTCTAATCGTTACGCGAGTTGCCGGATCGCTTCTTCGACCTGCTCGGGCGTGGGGATGGCCGGCTGCTGCACGAGCTGACCTTCGAGCCACTCGTACTCGCCCTTCATCATCTTCTGCACGACTTTGTACGCGAGCTCGTCGTGGTTGTCGAAGAGCGTGCGGAAGTTCTGATCGATGCGCAGGCGCGCCTCGCGGCAGAAGAGATCCGCGAGCTCGAGAGCGTTAGTCTGTCCCTGCTTCGCGAGCATCGTCGCGTAGCTGATCGTCGCGGACATGGCGAAGAGATCGGTGCCGATGTCGACGATGCGGAAGAGGACCATCTGCTTGCGCTCGAGCTTCGCCTGGAAGCGCATCATCGCGTGGAAGATCGAGCGCGCGAGGTGACGCGACTGGCGTTCGAGATAGCCGAGGTGCGTGCCGAGTCGGCCGAACTCGCCGTGTTTCGGGAAGCGGCTCCAGCCCACGTAACGCGACGGATACCACGTCGCGTAAAACGCGCCCGCCTTCGCCGCGGCGGAGATTTTCTCGCCGGTCGGCGTCTCGGGCAGCAGGATCTTGTAGCCGCGCTTCATGTGCGGATCGACCGCCTCACGCGCGATGAAGAGGTGCTGAATCTCGGACGTCCCTTCGAAGATGCGGTTGATGCGCATGTCGCGCATGATCCGTTCGACGGGATAGCCCTTCTCGCCGCGCGCTTTCAGCGACGGCCCGGTCTCGAATCCGCGTCCGCCGCGAATCTGCACGAGGTGATCGACGATCGTCCACGCCGTTTCGGTGTTGAACAACTTCGCCATCGCCGCTTCGAGTCGCAGATCGACGTCGCCGCGATCCGCGAGTCCGGAAGTCAGCCACACGATCGCTTCCATCGCCAACGTATGGGAGGCCATCCAGGACAGCTTCGCCGCGACGGCTTCGTGCTTGCCGATCGGCAGGCCCCACTGCACGCGCTCGTTGACCCAGTCGCGCGCGATCTCGAGCATGCGACGGCCGCCGGCCGCGCAGCCCGCGGGAATCGTGAGGCGTCCGGTGTTGAGCGTGATCAGCGCGAGCTTCAGCCCGAGACCTTCGCCCCAGAGCAGATTCTCTTTCGGGATGAACACGTCCTTGAAGCGCATCAGCACGTTGCCGATGCCGCGCAGTCCCATGAACTGGCAGCGATGCGCGATCTCGACGCCTGGCGTGTCGGTGTCGAGGATGAACGCGGAGATCTGTTTCTTCTCCTTGCCGTTCACGACCTTCGGCGGCGTCTGCGCCATCACGACGATGACTTCGGCCTTGAGGCCGTTCGTGCACCAGAGCTTCTCGCCGTTGAGGATCCAGCCCGTGCCGTCGGGAGTCGGCGTCGCGGACGTCTCCATCTTCGCGGGATCGGAACCGACGCCCGGCTCGGTCAGCGCGAACGCGGAGATCGCGCCTTTCGCGAGTCGCGGGAGGTATTTCTTTTTCTGTTCTTCGGTGCCGAAGAGCTTGAGCGGCTGAGGAACGCCGATCGACTGATGCGCGGAGAGCCACGCGACGCTCGACGCGCAATGCGTCGCGACGAGTGCGATCGCGCGGTTGTAGTTCGTCGCGCTGAACCCGAGGCCGCCGTACTCCTTGGGAATCTTCATGCCCCAGGCGCCGAGGTCGTTGAAGCCTTTGAAGAGCTCGTAGTCGTACTCGCCCTTCGCGTCGATGGCATCGCCGTCGACGTTCTCGGCCAGGAAGCGCTCCATCTTCGCGAGGAAGTCGTCCGCTTCCGCTTTATCCGCGGCCGGCTGTTCGGGGAACGGGTGAATGAGGTCGAAGTTGACCTTGCCGAGAAAGAGATCGCCGACGAATGAGGGCTTCTCCCATTCGGTTTCGCGCGAGGCTTCGGCCACCTCCATCGCTTCGACGGCACCCTGCGTTTTGACTTCAGCCATGATCAGACTCCTCGAGGGTAGGTTGGTTACAGATTTCGTACCGGCCGGAATTCGGGAATGGCGAAGTGTGAGTGAATGGCCATTCAGTGGTCAAGGGGTAGGTTGGTTGGCGGTTGGCGGTTGCCGGTTGTCGGGGGGCCGTTCGGCGGGTTGGCGGTTGGCAGTTGGCGGTTGGCGGGAGGCCGCCACCCAACCCGCGTTCAGAACGGATCGTGGGAT
>DASVNL010000824.1:0-9697 GCA_036383875.1 Thermoanaerobaculia bacterium | reverse complement strand
CGTGTTCTTCGACGTCGAGGGCGATCCGTTCATCGGCGACGGGCTCACGTTTCTGTTCGGCGTCGCATTCGGCGAGGACGAATATCGCGCGTGGTGGGCGCACGACGCCGACTCGGAACGCAAGGCGTTCGAAGAGGTGATGGCGTTCCTCGTCGCGCGACGCCGTAACGATGGGGACGCGCACATCTATCACTACGGCGCGATGGAAGTGTCGACGCTCAAGCGGCTCGCGGGTCGATACGGCACGTGCGAGAACGAGCTCGACGACCTGCTGCGTTGCGAGGCGTTCGTCGATCTCTCGTCGGTCGTGAAACAGGGCATGCGCATCTCGCATTCGTCGTACGGCTTGAAGAAAGTCGAGACGTTTTACTTCACGCGCGAGCATCACGAAGTCGCGGAGTTCGGCGGCGCGGTACTCGCGTACGAGCAGTGGCTCGAGACGAACGATCCCGCCGTGCTCGACGCGATCGAGCAGTACAACCGCGAGGACTGCGTCTCGACGCTGCGCCTGCGCCGCTGGCTCGTCGACGAAGTGCGTCCCGCGGATGCGACGTGGCGCGAGCCGCAGGAGCCGCGCGAAACGAGCGCCGATCGCATCGAAGAGGACCAGCAGAACGACGCGCTTTTCCAGGCACTGCAAAACGACGAGCCGCTGCTCGCGCATCTCCTCTACTACCACCGTCGTGAAGAGCGTCCGGCGTGGTGGGCGTATCACGCGCGCAAAGACCTCGACGTGCAGGAGCTGATCGACGACAGCGAATGCATCGGCGCGCTCACGCTGGCCGAGGACATCGCGCCGGTGCCGGAGAAAAAGTCGAAGATCTACGCGTACCGATTCCCGGGGCAGGAACACAAGTTCGATCCGGGCGACAAGGCGCTCGATCCGCGCACCGAGGAGTCGGTCGGGACGATCGTGTCCGTCGATGACGGCGAGCGTCTGATTCGCATCAAGCGCGGACCCTCGCTCGACTCGAAGCCGCATCCGATCGCGCTCATGCCCGACGGCCCGATTCACACGACCGCGATTCGCGAAGCGATCCAACGATTCGCAACCGCGATCACGCAGCGCGATTCGAAGTATCGCGCCGCAACCGACATCCTTCACGCCGTCGCGCCACGTCTCAACGGCGCGCCGGATTTCCACGACGTCGCGGACGCAGCGCGGCGTCTCGATGACTCGTATCTCTTCGTGCAGGGACCTCCCGGCTCCGGCAAGACGTTCACGGGCGCGCGCGTGATCGTCGAGCTGCTGCGCGCGGGCAAGCGCATCGGCGTGACGTCGAACTCGCACAAGGCGATTCACAATCTGCTCGAAGAAGTCGAGAAGGTCGCGCACGAGCAGGGCTACTGGGTTCGCGGTCTCAAGAAGAGCGGCAGCAACGCCGACTCCGCGTACAAGTCGAAGCTGGCGAATCCGATGATCGAGTCGTGCGACGCGAACGATGATTGCGCGGACGCCAACGTCCGACTCGTCGCGGGCACGGCGTGGCTGTTCTCCGACGACGCGATGGATCAGTCGCTCGACTACCTCTTCATCGACGAAGCCGGCCAGGTCTCACTCGCGAACGCCATCGCCGTCGCGACATCCGCACGCAACGTGATCCTCCTCGGCGATCCACTACAGCTCGCGCAAGTCTCGCAGGGCTCCCACCCGAACAACGCCGGCGTCTCCGTCCTCGAACATCTCCTCGGCGATCACGCAACCGTTCCGCCGGACCGCGGCATCTTTCTCGAGGAGAGCTGGCGCATGCATCCGAGCGTTTGCTCGTTCGTGTCCGAGGTCGTTTACGAATCGCGACTGCGCTCGGCGGATGAGTGTGCGACGCAGGCCATCACCATCGACGGCGTCGTCGAGAACGGACTGCGCTTCATCGCCGTCGAACACGAAGGCAATGCGCAATCATCAGACGAAGAAGCGGAGCGCATCACGATCGAAATCCAACGACTGATGCGCGGCTCGTTCACGAACGCGAAAGGCGCGACGACGACGATTCGCCCGCCCGACTTTCTCGTCGTCGCCGCGTACAACGCGCAGGTGCGCCATCTCAATCAGGCGCTCGCCGCGGCCGGCTTGCAGGACGTGCCCGTCGGCACCGTCGACAAATTTCAGGGACGCCAGGCGCCGATCGTTTTCTTCAGCATGGCCACGTCGAGCGGCGTCGAGCTTCCGCGCGACGTCGAGTTTCTCTTCAGCCGCAATCGCCTCAACGTCGCGGTCTCGCGTGCGCGCTGCCTCGCGATCATCGTCGCCAGTCCGCGCCTGCTCGACGTCGACTGCAAGACGCCCGAGCAGATGAAACTCGTCAATGCGCTGTGCCGGTTTGTGGAGATGGCGTCCGCTGCTTCGCCTCCGCCTCCTGCAACTCCTTCCACGCCCGCTCCAGATACGTCGCGAATTCGCCTTTGACGATGAACGGATTCGCGCCGCCCTCGCGGACCTTCGCGAGTTTCGTGGCGAGGTCGAAGAAGCCGGCGTGATTGCCGAGGAAGATGTCGGGGTCGAGCTTGCGCAGTCGCGCGATCGAGTTGCGGTAGTCGTCGAAGATCTGCGGATACTTCGCGTTGTTCACGAGCGTGTATCCCGGCGCGGTGACGCTGCAGAGAAACACGACGTCGCGCGGCTTATTGTTCTCGATCACCGTCGTGCGCCACGTCGTGCATCCGCGCGTGTGGCCCGGCGTGATCATCGCGGTCATCGCAATCTTGCCGAGTCGCACGACCTCGCCGTCTTTGAGAATGCGATCCGCTTTGACCGGCGGATACGAGAAGCGGTCGCCGAACGCGAAGTCGTCCTGGCCACCGCGCGCTGCGAGCTCCGCGTCCGCTGCGGATATCACGATCTTCGCACCGGTCTTTTCCTTCACCGCGGCGAACCCGCCGATGTGATCCACGTGCGCGTGCGAGTTGATCAGGATGCGAATCGTCTTCGGATCGAAGCCGAGTTTCTCGATGTTGCTCAGCACGAGCTTCACGTTGTTCTGAAGCGGGACGTCGAGCAACACGAGTCCTGCTTCGTCCGCGATCAGGTACGCGCCGAGGTCTTCGGTGCCGACGTAGTAGATGTTGCCTGCGACGCGCACCGGCTCGACGGCGTTCGTCCACGACGCCGGCATTTGCGCGCGCGCAGACGCGGCGAGACACAACAGAGCGAGAGCGAGGACCGTGTTCTTCATGAGCGGCAGTGTCGGATTCGATTGTGGCGGCGCCGAGGCAATGTCGAGGAAAGTCAGCGCTTCACGATCGCGCCTTCCTTCATCACGAAGGACACGTGCTCGGTCGCGGTGATGTCGGTGAGCGGATTGCCCGGCACCGCGACGATGTCCGCGAACTTGCCGGCCGCGATCGTTCCGGCACGATCGTCGATGCCGAGGAGTGCGGCGGCGTTTGCGGTCGTCCGCAGCGCGGCGGCGGGAGTCATGCCGAGACCGGCCATCAGTGCGAACTCGTGCGCGTTCTCGCCGTGCTTCGACACCGCGGAGTCCGTGCCGAACGCGATCTTCACGCCGGCTTTGAGCGCGTTGCGAAACAGCAGGTCGCGCGATGCGATCGCCGCGCGCGCCTTGTCCGCGATCGACTGCGGAAACGTGTCGAGCCGCGGCTTGATGCTCTCCGCGGCCATCAGCGTCGGCACGAGATACACGCCCTTGTCGCGCATCAGCGCGAGCGTGTCGGGCTGCAGAAACGTGCCGTGCTCGATCGAGTCGACGCCCGCCGCGATTGCGATCTTCGCAGCTGCATCGCCGTGACAATGCGCCGCGACCTTACGGCCCCACAGATGCGCCTCTTCGACGATCGCGTTCATCTCGTCGCGCGTGAGCTGCGGCGTGTCGACGGGATCGGACAGCGACAACACGCCGCCGCTCGGCATCACCTTGATGACGTCCGCGCCGTACTTGATCTGATAGCGCACGGCCGCGCGACATTCGTCTGCGCCGTTGCAGATGCCGTCGATCGGACCGCTCGGTGCGATGCCGCGCGACGGCGGAACCGCGTCGGAGTCGCCGTGTCCGCCGGTCGCGCCGATCGCATGCACCGCGACGAGCATGCGCGGTCCGACGATGTAGCCGGCCGCGATCGCGTTGCGCAGCGAGATGTCGATGTACTCCGACGAGCCGACGTCGCGCACCGTCGTCACGCCGGCTTCGATCGTGCGTCGCGCGAACGTCGACGCGAGCAAGGCCTGCTCGGCCGGATGGCGCATGAAGCCTTCGAAGTGCTCGCGATAGAAGTTGTTGCCGCTCTCGAACGAGAGGTGCGTGTGCGCATCGATGAAACCCGGCAGCAGCGTGACGTCGCCGAGGTCGATGACTTCGGCGTTGGCGGGGATGGGGCCGCCGACCGATTTGATGCGCGTTCCTTCAATCACGACCACCGCGTTCTTCACGACGTCGTTCGACGTCCCGTCGAAGAGACGCGCGGCTTTCAGCGCGACCACACGCGGTTGAGCGGATGCAACGAACGTGAGACAGAGCGAGAGCGCGAGCACGACGTGTTTCATTCGCCGATCACGGTAGCAAATTCGTTGCGTACACTCTCGTCATGCCGAAGACCGAGCAGACGATCATCGAAATCGCCGGCCGCGAAGTGACGATCACGAATCCGGACAAGATCTACTTCCCGAAAGCCGGCTACACGAAGCTCGATCTCGCGCGCTACTACGCGGCCGTCGCGGACGGCGCGCTGCGCGGCATCGACAACCGTCCGATCGTGCTCAAGCGCTACGTGAACGGCGCGGAGAGCGAGCCGTTCTTTCAAAAGCGCGCGCCGGAAAAACATCCCGACTGGATCGAGACGGTGGAGCTGCGTTTTCCATCCGGCCGCACCGCGCGCGAGATCGTCATCCGCAACGCCGCACAACTTCTCTGGATCGCCAACCTCGGCTGCATCGATCTCAATCCGCACCCCGTCCGCACCGACGATCTCGAACATCCCGACGAGCTCCGCGTCGATCTCGATCCCGGCCCCGGCGTCGGCTTCGACGACGTGCGCCGCGTCGCGATGGTCGTGCGCGACGTGCTCGCCGATCACGATCTGCGCGGCTGGCCGAAGACGTCAGGGTCGCGCGGCATTCACGTCAACGTGCGCATCGAACGCCGCTGGACGTTCGACCAGGTGCGCCGCGCGGCACTCGCGATCGCGCGCGAAGTCGAGCGTCGCGTGCCCGACATCGCGACGAGCAAATGGTGGAAGGAAGAACGTCACGGCGTCTTCCTCGACTACAACCAGAACGCGAAGGACCGCACGGTCGCGTCGGCGTATTCGGTGCGACCGCTGCCCGACGCACGAGTCTCGATGCCGCTCGAATGGGATGACGTGCCGGACTGCGATCCCGCGGCGTTCACGCTCGCGACGGTGCCCGCGTTGTTCGCGGAACGCGGCGACGCATCCGCGGGCATCGACGAGTCCGCGGGCTCGCTCGACAAACTGCTCGCGCTCTCGGCGCAACAGGAATCGGAAGGACAGGGCGACGCGCCATGGCCGCCGAATTACAAGAAGCAGGACGGCGAGCCGCCACGCGTCGCACCGTCACGTGCGAAGAAGAAGGCGCCGTCGCCGACCGGACGTCGCGTGTCGAAGCATCCTCTGATTACTGTGTCGAAGGCGGAGCACAAAGAGGAAGCGCTCGCGGGTCTCGAGCGATGGAAGTCGCGACATCCGGAGGTCGCGGCGAAGCTCGCCGTCGACGACGTGCTGGTCGACGCGATGCGCGGACGTTCGAGCGCGTGGTGGCGCATCCGCGTGAATCTGCGCAACGTGCCCGAAGCGGAACGCCCCGCGGAGGAAGCGCCGGATCCCGACTACGATCCCTGGCGCGGCTGGCGTCCGAAGACGCGCTCCAGTTCGTAAGCCGGCACGACTTCGAGCTGATCGTAGCGGCAGTCTTCCGGCTTCTTGTCGAATCGCCAGCGCACGAAATGTGCGGCGTGGCGAAAGCGCGCGCCCTGCATGTGATCGAACGCGACTTCGCACACGCGCTCCGGTCGCAGCGGCTCCCAACTCAGATCCTTGCCGCGATTCCAGCGACTGCCCGCACCGGGCATGCGCTGTCCGTCCGCGCCCGCCATCGCCGCGGCCCACTCGCGCCACGGATGATCGTCGAGTGCGTTGACGCGCAACGGCGCGAGCTCGTCGACGAGCTCTTTGCGCACTTTGTTCGTGAAGGCCGCGGTGACGCCGACGTGATGGAGGGTCCCGTCATCGTCGTACAAGCCGAGCAGCAGCGATCCGATCATCGTGCCCGGCCCATTCTTGTGCCATCGAAATCCCGCGACGACGCAGTCCGCGGTGCGCGAGTGTTTGACTTTGATCATCGTCCGCTCGCCCGCGCGATACGGCGAGTCGAGCCGCTTGGCCATCACGCCATCGAGCCCCGCCCCTTCGAAGCGCTGAAACCAATCTTCGGCCAGCGCACGATCGCGCGTCGCGGGTGAGAGATGCACGGGCGACTGCGCATCGCCAAACTCTTTCTCGAGTCGCGCGCGACGCTGTTCGAGCGGCACTTCGCGCAAATCATCGTCGCCGATCGCGAGCAAATCCCACGCGACGTACGACGCCGGGATCTGCTCCGACAACATCTTCACGCGCGACGCCGCGGGATGAACGCGCAGTAAGAGGGCTTCGAAGTCGAGGCCGTTCGCCCCGACGATGACGATCTCGCCGTCGACGACGCATCGCTTGGGCAACGTTTTCTTCAACGGCTCGATGAGCTCGGGGAAG
Source organism: Thermoanaerobaculia bacterium (assembly GCA_036383875.1). Taxonomy (GTDB): domain Bacteria; phylum Acidobacteriota; class Thermoanaerobaculia; order Gp7-AA8; family Gp7-AA8; genus QHVT01. The sequence continues at coordinate 2,980 of DASVNL010000824.1, read as the reverse complement.
TAGCGGTTCATCGGTTTCTCGTCGCGACTCTGCAACGTGATGTCGTCGCCGTCTCGGAAGACGAGCGTGCGGAAGCCGTCCCACTTCGGCTCGAATTGCCACCCCTCGCCTTTCGGCAATGCATCGGCGGCGGCGGAGAGCATCGGCGCGATCGGCGCGGCGAATGGCAATGACATGCGGCGATGGTAGCGCGCGCGATACGATGCGCCGATGCGAATCCTCGTCATCGGAGCCCACGGCATCATCGGCAGCGCAATCGTCACCGCCCTCGCCAGCGACCACGAAGTGATCGGCGCGAGTCGCAGCGGCGCGGACGTGCAGGTCGACATCCGCAATCCGGAGTCGATCCGCTCGATGTACGAGACGGTCGGCACAGTCGACGCGGTGATCTGCGCCGCCGGCAGCGGCGCCTGGAAACCGCTCGACGCACTCACGGACGAGGACTTCGATCAGTCGCTGCACTACAAACTGATGGGCCAGGTGAACGTGATCCGCTACGGCTTCGCCAACGTCAGCGACAACGGTTCCATCACGACGACCAGCGGAATCCTCGGCCGAGCCCCGATGCAAGACAGCGCCGCGATCAGTCTCGTCAACAGCGGCCTCGAAGGCTTCACTCGCGCCGCCGCCCTCGAAGCTCCACGCGGCATCCGCGTGAACGTGGTGAGTCCGCCGTGGGTGACGGAGACGCTGATCGCGATGGGCGCCACCGACCTCTCGCACGGCCTCCCCGCCGCGACAGTGGCGAAGGCGTACGTGCGCAGCGTGACCGGCTCGGAATCGGGCGTGGTGATCGAGCCGAGCTAGCTCGCGCGCTGGCCGCAATCATCGCGAGCACTATGATGCTCGCGATGCTGCGCCACGCACTCGCTTTCATTTCCTCCCTCCTGATTTTCTTCGCGATCGAAGCGCGAGGCGCATGGGCACAGCGTTATGAATCGCTGAAGTCGATTTCCACCAGTGGAATCGCCTCCCTCCCCGATGGCGGCTATGTGCTCAGAAGTAACGGCGCCGAGGGAGGCGTGATCACGATCATTGATGGGCGCGGGAAGGTGAGGATTGCGCGCAAAATCAGCGACGGCGATGTGAACTACGTAACTGCCTCTTCTTCAGGGCAGATCTACGCGACCATCGGGAAAGACCGGTCCGACACGAATCGGCTGGTCAAATTTAACGGCGACCTGTCGATCGCGTGGGCGCACGATCTGACCGACATCGATGGAGGCGTCGCTCTCTTCACTGTCGTCGCAGCAACACGCGACGGTGGCGTTGTACTCGTCGGAAGGGGCTACAAATATTCGATCGTCTCCAAGGTGAGTTCCCGAGGAGAAGTCGAGTGGGCAACGCGCCTCGACATTTCCGGTGGCGACTGGATCAACACGATTCGTCAGTCCCGCGACGATGGTTTCATCGCAGCGGGCGGGAGTCCGAAATGGGCATGGCTGGTCAAGCTCGACGGAAATGGGCGTTTGTTGTGGCAGCGAACGTTCGGTCCCCGAACGGGTTGGCTTCGATCGCTGGTGGAAATGAAGGACGGCTCGATCCTGGCCGCGGGCAAGTTCGATGGGAAACCAATTCTCATCAAGACAACGGCGCAGGGCGACGTGTTGTGGAGCAAGCTTCGCACTGGCGAGCCAGGCGACGGGATGTCACTCGTGGAAGTGGCAGACGGCATTGTCGGCGCAATGACTGCGGGAGAAGTCCAGAACGCCGTGCACCTCTTCGGACTACGGGCCGACGGTGGTGTCCGGTGGGCTCGCAGGTTCCAGCCTTCCACACGGAGCGTCCTAAATGCCGATGCTCGCGATCTGACGCTCGCGGTTACGAAAGAACAGGTCGCATTCGTACCGACGTTCGAGGACCTAGCGGTGTTCTCGGTCGACGCGGCCACCGGCCCTATCGCTTGTGACTGGTTTACCAACTCCGACCTGACACTGACCGACGTCGCGTTGCGCGACGAAGGGATGGCCATTGAAGTAACCCGCCTACGATTTGCGACGTCGCGGGCCGACCTGCGTGTGCTTTCAATCGAGGTCCAGGCGTCGGCACAGACTTGTCCGCCCGCGACTGTCCGCTTCCCACAACCGACGCTCCCGCCGTCGCGACCCACCATGGCCTTCCGCGCGGTCGAGGACACGTCCTCTCTCACGCGCAAGCTCGCCGAGATGCTCATGGCCGGCAAGTTCGAAGAATTGGAGGCAGAGGAAAAAGTGGCCCGCGCGCGCACGTCGCGCGATCCCGTCCGTCCGAGTCAACCGCTGCGCGCGTTCTATGACGCGTTCGCCGACAACGACATTGCGCCCGCAGCCAAGAGGCTGGAGCGACTACGGGAGTGGGTCAGTGCGCGTCCGACGTCAATTGCGGCGCGGCTCGCATTGGCGAACACGCTTTACGCGACAGCGTGGACGGTCCGCGGCAGCGGCAGGTCAGTCACCGATAGTGGATGGTCAGGATACAAAGCCCTCATGGCCGAGACACAGAAGGTCCTCGACGGTGTCTCGAAGGAAGCCGAGGCCAATCCGTTGTATTGGTATGTGCGAATTCCGCTGACGCACGAGCTCGGACTTGGCGATGTGAGTGAGGTCGGCCTTCATGCACTTTCTCTGCACCCCGATCCGGAACTCGCCAGTGCGACTGCACGCTTTCTCTATCCACAATGGGGCGGTTCCCGCGAGCAATACATGAAGTTCGCCGACGACGCCGCACGGGTGACGAAAGCAACGTACGGCGACGCCGTGTACATGTGGCTCGTCTATCGGATCGAAAATCACCAGACGTCAAACGACTACAAGCTCTTCAAGACCGACTGGAGCCGCGTCGTCAAAGGCGCCGACGATCTGATCAACCTCAAACCCGACTGGCCGCCGTCCTACCACCGCCTGGCGATCCTGGCCGAGCGTTACAAAGACATCGCGACGTTGAAACGAATGTTCGAGAGACCGGAACTTGACTGGTACGAAGACGCGATCCTCATGTGGCA
>DASVNL010000823.1:0-3467 GCA_036383875.1 Thermoanaerobaculia bacterium | reverse complement strand
GTCGTGCCGATGACGATGACGAACGCGAGGAACACGACGCCGCCAAACAGCACGGCGAACGTGAGTCGCGCGCGACTCGTCGGCCGCGCGGCGATCCACGCGAGCGTCAGTGCGAGCACGAGGATCACGGTGAGCACGAGGAACGTCGTCACGATCGAAGCCGCGAGCGCCATCAACAGCGCGATCGCGAATCGCGTGCGAATCGAGAGGCCGGCCCACGCGAGCAACCGCTCGATCCAGAGTGCGAGCAGAAGGAAAAGCAGGATGTCGCCGGCGGTGGGTGTCCAGAACTTCGCGCGCGACGCGAACTGCTCGTAGAGCGGAACCCATTGGCCGGGATACGCGACCGTCACGCTGGTGTTCGTCGCGGCGACATCGAGCGTCGGCACGGCGACGGAGCCGAATGCGAATCCGGCGAGGCGTCGCAGCGGCTGGCGGTGTTGCACGAGCACGTTCTGCTCGCCGGGCGAGAGCGGCACGGCGAGTTGTCCGGCCGCGTTCTTGGTCATCAGCACCGGCTCGTCGTCGAAGCTGACGTAGGTCGGTTCGGGATCGGGCGGCAGGAGCAACTCGGCCGCGCCTTCGTTGCGCAGCGCGTAGCTCGTTTCGCCGAGGACCGGACCGTCGATGGGGATGAAGAGATTGTGGCGCGTGTCGTTGACGGCGTAGCTGATCGCGTGCAGCGCCTCGAGTCGCGTGACGGTCCACGCGATGCGCGCGGTGCCGGTCTCGAATGCGAGCGCGCCGCGATATTGCGGCGTGACGCCGGTTTCGCCGAGGGAGATGCGCTTGCCGGGCGTGCTGATGACGGGGCGCAGCAGCGGATGCGATTCGAGCACGAGGTACTGCAGGCTCGCTTTCACCGGCGCGACGAACGATGTGCCGCGCAATTCTCCGGTCATCGTGATCGTCGAGTCGCCGGGCGGAATCGAGAAGACGTAGATCCCTTCACGCACTTCGTACGGCGCGGCGGAGTCGATCTGTTGGAGATGTTCGTTGGACTGCAGACGCAGCTCGAGTGTCGACGTCGTGCGATTCGGATTGTGGACGTCGATGGCGTAGCGGAAGCGTGTGGCGTCCGGGAGGAGTGTGATGCGATAGCGACCGGTCGCGGTCGCGGCGATCGTCTCGCCCGGTCCCGCGGCGACGTGGCGCACGAGCGTGTAGTCGCGCGCGCCGCTGTCCGCTTCTTCGCCGCCGACGAGCTCACCATCGGTGACGGCTGCGCGCACGGCGAGCACGGATGACGACGCGCGGAGTTGCACGCGATCGCTGCCGCTGATGCGCAGGTCGCACGTGACGTCGAACTGCGGCGCGAGAGGGATGAGGTCGAACGTGCCCTTCGCGCTGCGCGAGATGATGCCGTCGCCTTTGCAGTTGTAGATCGTGACCTCGTTCATCTGCTCGAGCGCCTTGACGAGCGGACGTTTGCCCGTCGTGCGGCCGGAGAAGTTGATGGTGAGATCGCGAAAGTTTCCGCCGAGGAGGATCGAGTCGATGACGGTGGCGGAGGGAGTCTCGCTGGCGGTGCGGAGCGCGTCGTACTCCGCGAGATTCACCGTGACCTGGGATGGTTGTTGCGCGGCCAGCGCAGACGCGAGCACCACGAGGACCAGGGCGGCAGTTCGCATGAGAGAAGTATGCGCTCCGTTACTATGCATTTCATGATTCGACGTTTCGTCCTGCTCCTGGTTCTTGCGTTCCCGCTCGCCGCCGCGACGTTCAAGGCGGACGACGGCACCGTGCTGCACTACGACGTGATCGGCAAAGGCGCGCCGGTGGTGATGCTCGCGGGCGGTCCGGGATTCTCACCGGGATATCTCGAGCCGGTCGCAAAGCAACTCAGGAGCGACAAGTACGCGCTGGTGCTCTTTCATCAGCGCGGCACCGGGCTCTCGACGGTGGAGACGATCACGTTCGAGACGCACGCGCTGAAGACGCTCGTCGCCGATCTCGAGGCACTGCGCCGCGAGTTGAAGGCGGAGAAGCTGACGTTCGTCGGGCATTCGTTCGGCGGGATTCTGTCGATGCTCTACGCGAGCGCGCATCCCGATCGCGTGAACGCGCTGGCGCTCGTCGACTCTGGCGGTCCGACGCTCGCGACGGTCGGGAAGTTCGTCACGAATCTCAACTCGCGATTCACCGACGAGGACAACGCGAAGGTGAAGGAGTGGAGCGACGCGACGAAGATGAAGGAGAACCGCAAGAAGGCGATTCTCGAGATCACGCGCGCGAAGACGCCGGCGTACTTTGCAGATCGCGCGAAGGCGCAGCCGATGATGGACGCGCTCGACGAGCAGTCGTTCAACGACGCGGTGTTCTGGGCGATCACGCCGCAGCTCATGGCCGGGCTCGACCTGCGCGAGTCGCTGAAGAATGTGAAGGCGCCGGTGCTCGTGATTCACGGCAAGCAGGATCCGCTCGAGAGCGCGCAGGAAGTGCACGAGACATTTGCGGGATCGACGCTGGTCATGCTCGATGACGCGGGCCACTTCCCATGGCTCGAACAGCCGAAGCCGTTCTATGCCGCGCTATCGGACTTTCTGGGGCGCGTCGTCCAGCGCTAACTCTTCGAGGAGGCGCTTGCAGACTTCGCGACGTGCCTCGCGTCGCGCGTACAGCCACTCTTCGGCCGCAGGCGGGAACCACTCCGGCACCGCGACGTCCGACAGCACAGCGCGCAGGACGTCCATCAGCGAGTTGCCCTCGCGACGCGCGCGCGTGAAGTGCTCCGTCAGTCCACGCACGCCCGCGCTGTCGATCAGCAACGCTGCTGCGACGGCGCGTTCGGCGTCGGTGACTGGCTGGTCGAGCCGTCGAATGGATGCCGCGGTTTGTCGCAGTTCCTGCTCGGTGACGTCGCCGACGGTGAGCGCAGTCCGCGAGGCGTTGCCCATTTTCTCGAGCCAGCGGCCGAGGAGATGAAAGAGCAGGAGGAGCTCGAAGGCGCGGTCGTCTTTCGCGGGATGCAAGGTGCGCGCGATTTTCGCGATCCGCTCCATGTCGTCGAGGCGGTTCACCCCGTCGAGGTCCTGGTAGAGCGGTTTGAGGAACGACTCGAGCTTCCGGCGGAGGTCGGGACGCATGCGGGGGCGGATGGTACCGCGGGCTGACACTGTGATACGGTCCGCCCCGATGTTGCTGTCGGGGCTGCTAACAGTCCTTCTGTCGTTGCAGGCGAGCGTCGGTGCGCCGGTCCTCACGCGAGCGCTGACGCTCGTCGGGTCGCCGTACCGCTTCGGCGGGATCAACGCCGAGCGCGGCTTCGACTGCGCCGGATTCACCCGCTATTCGTACGAAGCCGCGGGGATCGAACTGCCGCGCACGTCGGAGTCACAGTTCGGCGCCGGCTGGCCGGTATCGAAGGACAACCTTCGTCCGGGCGACCTGGTGTTCTTCAAGAACACGTACCGCCGCGGCATCTCGCACGTTGGCCTCTACATCGGCGACGGACTCTTCGTCCACGC
>DASVNL010000822.1:0-9760 GCA_036383875.1 Thermoanaerobaculia bacterium | reverse complement strand
CGGCCCGATCCTGCCGATCTCGCTGTACGCAGCGAGCAAGGTCGCGTGCGAGACGCTCATCACCGCGTTCGCACACAATTACGACATCACCGCGTGGATCTATCGCTTCGGCAACATCGTCGGACCGAATCCGACGCACGGCGTGATCCACGACTTCGTCCTTCGTCTCCGCGACGAGCCGACGCGTCTCGTCGTCCTCGGCGACGGCTCGCAGTCGAAGCCGTACGTCTACGTCGAAGATTGTCTCGACGGCATGGAGTTCGGAATCGCGCACGCGAAGGAACACGTCAACGTGCACAACCTCGCCGTCGACGATCAGACCTCCGTTCGCGAAATCACGGACTGGACGATCGAGGCCATGGGCATCGACCGCGCGAACATCGACGTGCAGTACGGCACGAGCCCGCGCGGCTGGCGCGGCGACGTCCCGTACGTGAAGCTCGACACGCAGCGCATGACGAAGCTCGGCTGGCGTCCGAAGCTCTCGAGCAACGAAGCCGTGCGTCGGACGATCGTCGAGACGGTGGCTCAATTCAGAAACGGAGCCTTGCAGTGAAAGAAAGCACGAGCGTCCGGATTCCGATCGCGATTGCCATCACCGCGGCGCTCGTGCGCCTTCTGCCGCTGCATCTCCTTCATCCGCTGAACTGGGATGAGCTCGAGTTCTTCACTGCCACGAACTGGATCGGCCAGGGGCTCGTTCCGTACCGCGATTTCTGGGAGCACCACGTCCCGCTGATGTGGTTCGTGTTTGCGCCGTTCACCTGGCTCACGGACAGTCCCGGAACGAACGCGATCATCATGCTGCGCTGGGCGCAGATCCCGGTCTGGATCGCGACGTTCTGGCTGGCGAACGTCTGGATGCGCAACGTGGGTTTGACGCGCTTCGCACGATGGGTGGCGATCGCGGCCGCGCTTTGCAGCTCACTGTTCATGGTTCCCGCGGTTGAATACCGCGTCGAGTCGCTGGGCTGTCTCTTCGTCGTCCTCGGGCTCGTGCTCGCGCAGCGCGAGCGCTGGTTTCTCTCCGGCGTGGTGTTCTGCCTCGCAGGATTCACGAATCTTCGTCTCGGTCCCGTGCTCGTCGTGGCCGTGCTGTCACTGCTCGCAACGCGTCGCTTGCGCGCAGCGCCGATTGTCGCCGGCGGATTCGCCGCGCTGATCGCGTGCCTCTCGTACTTCGCGGTGACCGGCTCGCTCGGCTTGATGTGGAAGCAGGTCTGGGTCGAGAACCAGTACCTCGCCGCGGAAGCCGACGCGTCTTTTGCCGGCGGCTTCACTCATCGACTGCTCGTGACGTTCGGCGTGCGGTTGGCCAGTCAAAGCGGGTTCGAGCTCGCCGCGGTGGATGTCGGCGGCATCGTCGTGCTTTTCCTCGGCCTCGCCGGACTCGTACACTCGTTCCGCCGAGGCGGCGACCTGCGACTCGTTGCAATCCTGCAGACGGTGAACGTCGCGTTCGTCGCGTTCATGACGTTCGTTTACAGCTATCACTTCGCGCTGATCGTGATCTTGATGGTCCCGCTGCTCGCGGTGGTGATCGAGGCCGTGCCGAAACGCGAAGTCGTGATCGCGGTGCTGGCCGTGGCCTGGGCGGTTAATTCATTCGCGGCCGTGTTCCGCGGAAAAGAGCTCGACCTCAGGTACCAGGACGTGATCATGCGTGACGTGCATGCGCGCACGCGTCCCGGCGATACCGTGTTCAGCGGGGCTCGGTGGGCCATCCGCCGCGAGCCCGCGTATCGCTTGTGGTTCATGCCCTCCCTCGCGCGCGTTCTCGCGCAAAAAGGCGAGTATCCCCTCGTCGATCTCTCCAACCCGCCCGCGGCAGTGGTGTTCGATTTGAACGCGGCACGCTGGGTCGTGGGCGTGCAACCCGCTCTCGAGCCGCTGCTGGTGCGCAACTACATTCCGGTGCGGCGCGAGCTGTGGGTTCCGGCGATGAACGCCATCGTGCCTGCGCATCGCAGCGTGACGTGGACCGTCCCACGGGATGGCGCGTACCGCGTGTACGTGTCTCAGGAGCTGGCGTTCCACCCCTGGTTCCGCACGCCGGTGCGCGTCGCGATGTACCGAGGCGCGGACGCCCGGCGACTCACGGCAAAACTGCCCCCCGAGGGCGCGGGGCCGATCGTGTTCGATGCGGACGCGGCACACTTGAAGAAGGGTCAACGCGTGACCGCAAGCAACACCGCCGGCGTCGACGTCGCCGTCATTCTGATGTCCACGAACGACCGCGTGCTCTTCCTCCAGCCGCCACCCGGCGCGACGCTCGAGGCAGAGGCGATGCGCGTGACACACTGGCCGGCATTTCGATGAACCGCGCACTCTTTCTCGATCGCGACGGCGTCGTCGATGAGCTCGTGTACTACCCCTCGCACGACGAGTGGGAGTCGCCGCGCCGCATCAGCGATCTGAAGATGATCGACGGCGTGACCGAGCCGCTGCGCCGCTTTCACGACGCGGGCTGGCTGCTGTTCGTCGTCACGAATCAGCCCAGCGCCGCGAAAGGCAAAGCATCACGCGACGAACTGCAGGAAGTGCACGACGCCGTGATGCGCGCGCTCGACGTGCCTGTCACGCAAAGCTACATCTGCTTTCACCGATCCGAAGACGCGTGCGAGTGTCGCAAGCCGAAGCCGTACTTTCTGCTCGAAGCCGCGCGCGAGTTCGGCGTCGACCTCGCGCAGTCATGGATGGTCGGCGATCAGGACAGCGACCTGCGCTGCGGCCGCGCCGCCGGCTGCAAAGTCGCGCTGATCGAGCATCGCGGCTCGGAGCACAAACGGGGAGAGGTGGAACCGGACCTTAGGGTGGCGGATTTGGGTGCGCTTGCTGTTGCTCTGCTGGGCTGCACCGGTCAATCCTGAGCGGAGTCGAAGGATCAACTACTGGAAACCGATTCCCACTTCGTCTGCGTCACCTTCAGCGCCGGGTGCGACACCAACAAATGCCACACCACCGCCGCCAGTCCCTCGGTGTGCGGCGTGATGCGATCCGCTGAAAGCACGGGGATCAGCACGCACTCGTCGGCGACCTGCTTCGTGTAGCCGCCGTCCTTGCCGACGATGCCGAAGACCTTCGCGCCGGCGCCGCGCGCCTGGTCGATCGCGCGGACGAGATTCACGGAGACGTTCTTCTCGACGTTGCCGCCGCCGACGGAGAAGACGAGCACCGCGTCTTTGTCGGTCACACGCGAGATCTTCAGCCACTCGGCGAAGCAACTGTCCCAGCCCTCGTCGTTCACGCGCGCGGTGAGCTCTGAGACGTTGTCGGTCGGGGTGTAGGCCTCGTAGCGGCAGATCTTGCGGAAGTCGTTGACGGCATGGCTGGCGTGACCGGCGCTTCCGCCGACGCCGAGGATGAAGAGACGGCCGCCGGAATCCCGGGAGGTGGCCAGGCCGGTGGCCATCCGGTCGATCGCTTCCGCGTCGATGAGGCGGATCACTTCGATGCTTTCGTCGAGGAACGCACGGCTGAACGAGGTCATGGCGCGCATTCGACCATCGCGCGCGGAAACGAGTCAACGCTAATATCCGCGCATGATGTCGATGGGCCGCGCGGCGGCTGGCTCTGCGATTGGTGCCGCGCTCGCGGCGTTCGTCGCGCCGATGATCCGTCCGTGGTTTCGCGTGCCCGACGCCGGCGTCGGCATGATCACCGTCAACGCGTATCCGAAAAGCTGGGACTACGCCGTCGTCGCGCTGATCGTCGGCGCTGCGTTCATCGGCGGTGCGATCGCGTCGTGGACTGCACGCGTGGAGGAGACGCCTGCGGCGTCGCGGCGCGTGGGACTGCAGCTGGCGACCGCGGCGATCGTCTTCGTCGCGATGCTCTTCATGCACGACCACCCGTGGGCGCCGATGGATGCGTTTCACGAAGGCGAGCATCTGACCGCGGGCTGGCTTTTGGAGAGTGGAGAGCGGCCGTATCGCGACTTCTACATCTTCCACGGACTCGCAGCCGATGCCGGACTCGATGCGCTCGCGTTCGGCGATCCGCCGAATCCGCTGCATCCGCGCCGATTGCAGACCGTGCTGGACGCCGCGACCATCGCGTTGCTCGTGCCGATCGCCGCAGAAGTCACGGTCACGGCGGCGGGACTCATCGGCGGCGTGTTGTTGTCGCTGTGCGCGTGCGCCGCGTTGTGGCTTCCGGTGTTTCCGTACTTCCGACTCGCGCCTGTGCTGCTCGCGGTGTGGGGCTTGTTGCGTTACGTGCGCACGGGTCGCGCGGGTCCGCTGTTTGTCGCGTTCGCGGCGTCGACGTTGGGATTGCTCTGGAGTCTCGACGTCGGGCTGTACGCGGTCGCGGGCACCGTCGGTACGTTCGTCTTGCTGCGCGTGTTCAAGCTCGAGGCGAAGCCGCTGTCCGCGCTGCGTGTGCTCGTGCTCGCGGCGATCGCGATCGCGCTGCCGATTCTCGTGCTGGTCGCGGTCCGCGCGGATCTCCAGCGCTTCCTCACTGACTCGTTCGTCGTGATGCCGAAAGCCATCGACGCCGTGTGGGCGTTGCCCGCGCCAGCGGTGATGACCGCGAACGGCGTGCGCTACTTCCTGCCGCTCGTGTTCTACGGATTCGCGCTTGCACTCGCGCTGCTCACGTGGCGTCGCGGCGAGAAGCGCCTCGCTGCGAACATCGCGATCCTCATCGTCTTTTCGTTGTTGTTGTTCCGCACCGCCGCAGGTCGCGTGAGCTGGAGTCACACCCGCTTCGCCGTGCCGCTCCTCGGCATCGCGTTCGTAGCGTTCGTGCTCGAGCCGCTGCTGCGACGTCGCAACATCGCGCGCGTCGTCGTCGCCGCGATCCTCGCCGTCGCGGCGTTCCTCTACTTCGAAGTTCGCGAGAACGTCGTCGCGGGCGTGAAGCTCGCGGCGAACTGGCGCGCGCGGCAATCGACGGACGGACTCGTCGCGTATCCGACGCCGGGCGGGAAGGGGATGTTCACGACGCCGCAGAACGCCGCGGATCTCGCCGCGTTGCAGGCCGCGATCGACGCCGCTGGTCCGAAAGACGCGACCATCTTCGACTTCTCGAACGAACGCGCGCTCTACTACCTCCTCCAGCGCAAGTCGCCGACGCGCGTGCTCGAAGTCTCGATGATGTCCGTGCCGCAGGTGCTCGGCGAAACGATGGCCGAGCTGAACGCCAATCCGCCGGTCGCGGTGATCGTGCGCGGTGATCCGGCGCTCGGCGCGTTCGACGGCGTCTCGAACGCGCAGCGCGTCCCCGATCTCGCGGAGTGGATCGACGCGAACTATCCGAAGCGCACGGACATCGGACGCTTCACGGTGGCGACGCGATGATCGATCTCGACGAAGCCTTCCGCCGTCTCGCGACGTCGTCGTTCCGGCGCAAGTTCAAGCTGCAGGGTCGCGAGCTGGCGTACCTCGAGATGTGGGGACTGCCGCACGTCATGAAACAGGCAGATGAAATTGTCCGGACGCGCGTCGCTCCGGCACAGCCGCGCAACGACGGACGGCAGACCCCGTGGCGCAACCATCCCGTGTTCATCGCCCAACACGCGACCGCGACGTGTTGTCGCGGATGTCTCGCGCGCGTGCACGAGATTCCGAAAGGCCACGAGCTGACCCCCGACGAGATGCGACACGTCCTCGGCGCCATCGAACGCTGGCTCGACACGAAGCGCTAAACTTCCGCGCCATGCCGACGCACATCCAACAGCCGTCCATCGTCCAGGCCGCGGGCAACAAGCCGAAGATCATCGAGGAGTACATCGGCCGCGTGAACTCGAAGACCGAGTCGGTGTCGGTCGCGCGTATGAAGAGCCCGAGCGGCTGGGTCGAGCCGGGACAGACGCCTGAGTTCGACGAGTACACGGTCGTGTTGCGCGGCACGTTGCGCGTCACGTCGAAGGACGGCGCGTTCGACGTCCACGCGGGACAGGCGGTCATCACGCACGCGGGCGAGTGGGTGCAGTACTCGACGCCCGGCGCGGACGGCGCGGAGTACGTCGCGGTCTGCCTGCCGGCGTTCTCGATGGACACGGTGCATCGCGATGCGTGACGCCGAATGAAATGGCTGTGGGGCGCGCTCGTCGCGCTGGCGATCGTCTACGCCGCGGCGCTGCTGCATCGCGGCCAGCCGATCGGCTGGGATGAGCTCGAGTTCTTCCGCGCGACGAAGTGGACGGCCGAGGGCCGCGCGCCGTTCGCCGGCTTCTGGGAGCATCACACGCCGCTGCAGTGGTTCGTGTTTGCGCCCGTCGCGTATCTGATCGACAGCCCGGGCGCGATCGCGATTGTGACGATGCGGTGGGCGCAGGCCGCGATGTGGATCGCGACTTTCGCGCTCGTCCTGCTGATCGCGCGACGCGCCAACCTCTCGATGACTTCGCGCTGGGCCGCGGTCGCGCTGTTGCTTGCAGCGCCGTCGTTCCTCAAGTTCGCAGTCGAATATCGCGTCGACGCGCTCGGCAACTTCCTGTTCATCGCCGCGATCGCGCTGGCGATGTCGCGCCCGCGCTGGATCGCGTTCGGCGCGCTCATGTCCCTTGCCGTACTTGCGAACATGCGGCTCGCGCCGCTGGTGATCGTCGCGGCGGTGCTGTTCTTCTATCGCGATCGTCGCGCGTGGCGCATGGCTGGCGGCGTCGCGATTGTCGCGGCCGCGTTCGGCGCGTGGATTCTCGCGAGTGGCGCGTGGCCGGGACTCATCGAAGGGATCGTTCGCTACAACTCCGACTTCTCGAAGATGCTGAAAGTCGACACGTTCTTCGTGACGCTGCTCGCGCCGGTGTGGGCGCGCGACGTCGCGGCGATCGCGCTGTGGCTCTCGGCCATCGGCGGCGCAATCCTCGGCTGGCGCATCCCCTCGATCCGCGACCTCGCGATCCTCAGCGCCGCGAGCGTCGTCACCGTCGCGACGATGGTCGTGCAGTACGAGTATCACTTCCAGACGACCTATCTATTGATGGTTCCGCTCGCGGCATTTGCGTTCGACCGCGTCGCAGAGCGATGGCGCGTGCTGATCCCCGCGGTCGCCGCGGTCGCGATCGTCATCAACCTCGTGGGACTGCTCTCACCTGCCTTCGGCAATGAAATGCGGTACCAGGACGCGGTCATGCGCGAGGCCGACCGGCGCACGTTGCCGCGTGAGGTCGTGTGGGATGGCTCGGGATACGCGCTGCGCCGCGAGCCCGCGTATCGCTGGTGGTTCCTGCCGACCGGCGTGCGGATGCTGGCGTCCGTCGGGAAGATCCCGGCGTACGACATCGCGCGCAACCCGCCCGCCGCGATCATCTACAACTTGCGGCTGCAGCGCTGGTTCGAGATCTTTCCGAACGTCGCGAGCTACGCGACCCATCACTACATCCCGCTGTACCGCGATCTCTGGATCCCCGCACTCAGCGGCGCGATACCGCCGAACCGCCGCGCCGCGTGGGTCGTCCCGCGCGACGGCCGGTATCGCCTGATCGCGAGCGGCGCGCTGATGCGGCATCCGTGGTTCACGAAGCCGCTCGACTACGCGTCCGTGAACGGACCGCTCGCCGCGCAGTACGCGATTCCGCTCCGCGCGCTCCCGCCGTCGGCGGACATCGCATGGACGATCGACGGTCGCGCGGTGACGGCGTCGGTCGTCGATTTGAAGAAGGGCGTGCGCGTCGCAGCGTCGTCGTCCGCGACCGTGCCGATCGGCGTGATCGTCGTCGCCGCAGACGTCACCGTGTTGTGCGTCGGGCCTCCCGAAGACTTCCTGTTCTGAGTGCTATCGTTTCGCGATGCGCCGATCGCTGCTCGCACTCGTCTTCGTTTTCGCCCTCCCGCTCCTTGGCCAGACGGGTCTCGTCGACGAAGGCATCGCGCTGTACGACGCCGGCAAGTACGACGAGGCGATCGCGAAGTTCAAGGCCGCGCTGGAGGCGAATCCGGCGGATGAGCTGGCCTCGTACGAGCTCGGGCTGACGTACTCCACGAAAGGCGACAACGTCGCGTGCAAGAGCACGACGGAGCCGTGGGCGTCGAAGAAAGGGAAGTACCAGTCGGCGTTTCTCGCCATTCTCGGGAACTGCCTCGACGGGATGGGCGACACCGACGGCGCGATCAAGACGTACCGCCGCGGTCTGAAGATCGCGCCGGAGGACACGCAGCTTCTCTACAACCTCGCCGTGTCGTTGATGTCGAAGAATGAGACGGCCGAGGCGATGAAGGTGTTGAAGAAGGAACTGGGGCTGCAGCCGAACCATGCGTCCGGCCACTTCGCCCTCGGTACGCTCTTCCATCAGGAGAACTTCCGCGCCGCAGCGCTGCTCGAGTACCTGCGCTTCCTCTCTGTGCAGCCGTCGGGCGATCGCGCGAAAGTCGTTGCGGAGCGCGCCCTCGAGTTGATGGGCGCCGGAGTCAAGAACGAGGGTGGCGGCAAAATCACGGTCACCATCGACCCCGACTCGCGCAAGGAGGAGGGCGACTTCTCCGCATTCGAGACGACGATGGGACTGACCGCGGCATCGGAGACGCTCGTAGAAAACGAAAAGCTCCGCGAGTTCGACAAGAAGCGTGGGACGGTAGTCACGATGTTGAAGATCCTGACCGAGCTCGACCTGAAGGGTCGGAGCTACACGCACACGACGAACATCCCGTTCTTCAAAGAGCTCGCGAAAGCGGAGCTCCTCGAAACCATCGGCGCAATCGCCCTCGTCTCCCTCGGCCTGGACGGCACGAAGGAGTGGGTCGACGCGCACGGCGAGGACATCAAAAAGTACGCCGCCTTCGTGCAACAGCAGGTCAAGCCATGAAGACCCTCATCCTCTCCCACGCCGACGTCGAGGCGCTTCTCCCGATGGCGGAGTGCATCGCGGTGATGGAGGATGCCCTCGCGGCGCTGGCGCGGGGCGAGGTCCACAACCCGCTGCGCCAGGCCATTCGCGCTCCCGGCGCGTCCGGACTCCTCGGCCTGATGCCGGCGTGGCGGAGCGGCGAGACGCCGTACTACGGCCTGAAGGAAGTCTGCGTGTTCCCGGAGAATCCGAAGCGCGGACTCGACACGCACGTCGGGACCGTCATCCTGCACAGCGGCGAGACCGGCGAGCCGCTCGCGATCATGAATGCCTCGGCGATCACGGCCATTCGGACCGCGGCGGTCTCGGCTGTGGCGACGAAACTCCTCGCGCGACCGGACGCGACCGTCCTGGCTGTGCTCGGCAACGGGGTCCAGGCGAAGGCGCATCTCGAAGCGATCCCGCTCGTTCGCGACATTAAAGAGGTTCGCGTCTACAGCCGGTCGTCGGGAACAGTCGGGTCCGCCGAGGAGGCAGTTCGCGGTGCGGATATCGTCGTGACCGCTACGAACTCGCCCGAACCGGTCCTGCGTCGCGAGTGGCTGAAGCCGGGCGTGCACATCAATGCAGTCGGATCGAGCATCGCCGCGGCTCGCGAGCTCGACGGCGAGACCGTCGCGGCGGCCTCGCTCTTCGTGGATCGTCGCGAGTCGACGGTGAATGAGAGCGGTGATTACCTGTTCGCGCTGCGCGAAGGGGCCATCAGCGGGCCGGATCACATCCGCGCGGAGCTTGGAGAAATCCTCATCGGAACTGCCACGGGACGCGCCGGAGTTGACGAAATCACCCTGTTCAAGTCGCTTGGGCTGGCGGTGGAAGATCTGGCTGCAGCGGCGTATTTGTTCGGAAAAGCGCAGGAAACGGGGCGCGGGACGTGGGTGCAGATTTAGTCCTAACTCCCTGCGGAATAAGCATCCATCCATGCGCCGTTAGCAGCAGTCCGGGCTTGACAAAGTCCAAAAC
>DASVNL010000821.1:0-2699 GCA_036383875.1 Thermoanaerobaculia bacterium | reverse complement strand
CGTGTCCTCGCCCGGATTCTGCGCGGTGCCCGCGAGATTCCGCAGCGGGTCGACCGCCGGATCCACCTGGCCGAATGCGACCGTCGAGAGCGAGAGGAGAAGCAGTGCTACGACAACGCGATAGGTCATGCGCGGCGCATTCTGCAACAGATGGGCCTGTTGCGGGTTCGAACGCCCACTTTTTTGCGCGTTGGTGTCTCGAAAGCCATGCGACACGTGAATTGCTTTCTCGCTACCGTTGCACTCGCGATCGTCTTCACACCGGCGGCGCACGCGATGTGTCCCGTAAGTCGCGCGAAAGTGAAGTCCGTGACGGACGCAAACGCGGCGCAGGTCAATGCGATCGCATTCCCCGGTGTCATCGCATTGCTGCGGACGCTCCCATCGACACGGCCACTGCCTCAGGACGGCCGCATCGCGCCGACAGAGAACACGATTTATTCGGTGACCGCGACGCTCGTCGCGTATCGCCTCACAACGGAGGACGAAATCGAGCTCGTGTTGTCGGACGACCAGCGACGCACGATCATCGCGACGATTCCTTCGGCTGACTGTGGCGGCGGGGCGGCGAGCCGTTTTTACTCTGCGATGTCAGGCGCGCGTGCTGAGTTCGAGCGGCGATTGACTCCATCGAGCGAATATCAGGAGATCGCGCAGCCGGTCGAAGTTCAGGGTGTCGGATTCTTCAACTTCATGCAGGGACAGCGCGGCCTCGCGCCGAATGGACTGTCGCTCTATCCCGTGACGTCGATCGACTTCACGCCGTCGTTCCAACCGAAGCCGCCGCCTGCGCCGGTGAGGCGGCGTGCCGCGGGAATCGGCACGGTGCGGACGTGCTCACTCGCAACACTTGCGCTGTCGACGTCGCGCGTGAGCTCGTGCGCGGGCGAGGCCGTCACCGTTGCGTGGCAGTCGTCGGATCCGATCGCGCGAGTCACGATCGACGGCATCGGCACCTCGCTTCCGGCGTCGGGAAATCGCGTCGTCAACGGCGTCGCGAGTGCGGCGTACTCCGGACGCGCAATCACGTCGTGCGGGACGAGCAACGAGGCGGTCGCGGTCGTGAACGTGCAACCCGTGCCGACCGCGTCGCTGACCGGGCCGGTCGCGATCAGCAACGGCGACACGACGACGCTGAGCGTCACGGTCACGGGCGTTTCGTCCTGGACGTTGACGTCGTCGCTCGGAAACGGGATCAACCCGTCGTCGGGCACGTCGAGCCGAACCGTGACCTACACCGCGACACGGAACGGCATCGACACGCTCACGCTTTCGACCAACGGCAACGGCTGCGCCGCACCAACTCGTTCGATCTCGATTTCCATCAGTGCGCCACCACCGACGGGTGGCAATCCACCGCCAGGCAACTCCGGGCTGCGTTGCTGCGACGGTACGCGCTCACCGAGTTGCTTCAGTTGCTCCAACAAGCAGGGCTGCTGCTCCAGTCACGGAGGCGTTTGCGGTTGCGGCTAGCTCACTCCTCGCGTGCGATTGGATACAGCATCGCGCGTTCGTCATAGAACGGCGTCTTCTTGTAGAACCACTGCAGGCGCGCCTGCGCATTACCGCGGAACGTCGCGTCGTCTTCGAGTTTCTTTTGGAACTCCGCAGCCAGCGCGGGATCCTCGGCGAGCATCTTCGCGGCCATTGGTTCCATGATGTAGCCCTCGACGTATTCGGTGGGGCTCAGGATCGAGTGGAGGAAGCCCCACTGGAAGAGCGAGTCGGGCGATGACGGCTCGAGCAGCAGAACGGCGAGCGTGCCGAGGGGCTGATCGGTCGGGATGCGGATGGAGCCGGCGGGGAAGCGCTCGCGGCGTTTTTCCGGAGTCTCCGTCGCCGTGACGCGCACGTGTCCTTCGAATTGCGAGGTCGCGAATTTCGGATCGGACAGGCGCGACATCGTCACGTCCACTTCGCGCGCCTCGGTGATTTTCTCGTACGCGATTCCGTGAAGGTCGATCTTCGCGATGACCTCGGGCCATGCAGCCGGAACCCAGTACGCCTTCGGACGCGCGACGCTCGACTCGACCATCGTCGCTTTCGCGAACGGAGCTTTCGTCTGCACCGGCTTGCCGAGCCACTCGATGCGCACGCCGCCGCTGATCGGGGAGAGCGTTTTGCGTGATTCGACGCCGAGGGCGTCGACTTGCTCGGGGATCTGCCCTTCGGGCACGCGCCACGACAGCGGCACGTCTTTCATCTGACGACGCTTGTCCGCGTCTTCCGCGCGACGCAGCGCGCCGCCGTCGCGCGCCATCGCGCGCAGAGCGTGCTCGAGAAAGACGTACGTGCCGAGAACGCGCTGGTCGTATGGCTTGAGCGAGTGATTCTCGACGAGCACTGCGGCCATGTGACGTGCGTCGCCGTAGCCGTTCGAGAGTCGCGGATCGGTCTGGCCGCTCGCGATGCCGGACAGCGGATCGTCCGTGAAGATGAGCGGTCCCGGGATGTGACCCATCGCCTTGAGCGCGCCGTCGACGCCAGGGCGGAACGACGTGCGGAGCCAGGATGAGACAGCAGGCGAGTGACCCGCTTCCTCGTTCCAGCCGTACGTGACGTCGTACTGATAGTCGGCGCCGTCGGTGACGTGCAGGTCGATGTAGAGATCGGGCCGCCACAGCGCGAGCGTGCGAATCATCGCGCGCATCTCGAGCGTGTCGGCTTTCATGTAATCGCGATTGAGGTTGTAGTTCTGC
>DASVNL010000820.1:0-1788 GCA_036383875.1 Thermoanaerobaculia bacterium | reverse complement strand
CCGCGCCGGACACGCCGACGAACAAGCGTCCGCGTCCGTCGCGATCGATCACGCCGCACGAATGCAGCTCGACGCCGCGTCCGCGTCCGAGGAGATTCGCGACGAGGACTTCATCGAGCGGATAGTCGAGCGGGTTGAGATGCGCGACGTCGTCGCGGAGGTGAATCCTCCCGCGAGTGAAAGTCGGATCGAAGAACGCGACTTTGTACGGCTCGTCGCCGAATGCCTCGGAGCGGCATTCGATGCGAAAGCCATCGTCGGTTTTGAAGAGACTCCAGACTGCGCCGGAGTCGAAGAGGAGCGAGCCGGATTGCGTGGGAACGACGCCGACTCGAACGTCGAGCTCGACCTCGGCGGGCGCCGTCTCGATGAGGAAACGCGAGGTCGGCTCTTCCCATCGCCACGTCGCGCGTGCGTCATCGCTGACGACGCGCACCGTGATTCCGCCGATGCGGAGAAACGACTCGCGCGGCACTACGAACCCGGAGCGAAGCAGTTCCCGACGCCACGGCAGCCGCCGCCGCTCGGTCCTGCGGCCGCGTTGCTCTTGCAGAACCCGAGGACTGCTTCTTCGGGTCGCAGGGGAAATCGCGTCACCACCGGCTTTTCGTACTGCTTTTTCTCGTGCTGTTTGGCCTTGTCCATTGTTTTTCCTTCACTCTCACCGCACGCTGCAACTGCCGCACGCCACGGTACCGCAGCCGCCGCGCGCCTCGGCGATCGGCACCTGCGCGATCACCTCGGCCACCTCACGTCCGTCACGAGAACGGACTTTGTCCACCAGATTGTCGATCACTTCGCGATGTACACCATCGACGCAATACTCGCAATCGCCATGCGCGGGCACGTCGATGCCGAACACCTCGGCGCGCAGATGCGCCGTCTGACAGAGGAAGTCGACCGGAGTCTCGGCGTCGCCGGTCTCCAGTTCCGAGTTCGCCGCGCACGAGCCACACAGCGACTTGAGCGCGCACATCGTGCACTTCGTGACGCGCGACGTCTTCTTGCCGCGAATGCCGTAGAGAAAATGCTCCCACCCTTCGCGCACGCTGCCGTCGCGGACGTTGTAGCGATCGACGTGCGACAGAACGCAGATCGTCATGTCGCCGTAGGGATCGATCGCGAACGAGTTCACGCCGCCGCCGCATTCGTACAGCAGCTTGTCTTCCGCGACGGCCGGAACCGGCGGCGCGCAGTCGAGCGCGAGACGACGCCACTCGGAGACACGCTCCGAGTCTTCAAGGTCGAGCGAGACGATGTCCGCCGGCGAGAGTCGCACCGCGAGCGGGCTCGAGGAGCAGTCGATACGCGGGCTGATCATCGGGTCGAACTTGAACTCGACGCCGAGGTCGGCGGCGAAGCGCTTCATCGATGCGATCTCGTGCTTGTTGATCGTCAGCGCGACCGTCTTCAACTTCAGAGGCAGACCGCGATCGCGAATCAGCTCGATGCCGCGCAGGCACTTCTCGAACGAGCCCGGGATACCGGTGAGCGACTCGTACGTCGCCTTCGTGCGGCCGTACAGCGTCACTTCGATGTCGAACGGCGGGTTCGCGGCGAGGAAGTCCGCAATGCGCTCGGTGATGAGCGTCGCGTTCGTGAACAGCGTGATCAGGAAGCCTTTCGACTTCGCGTACGAATAGATCTCGAGAAAGTCGGCGCGCGCGAAGATCTCGCCGCCGCTGTACAGCAACCAGAGACAACCGAGCTCGGACAGTTCGTCGAGCAAGCGTTTGTGATCGGCCGTGGTCAGTTCGCGGCGGCGTGCGCTCGCGTCGCCCATCGGCA
>DASVNL010000819.1:0-2138 GCA_036383875.1 Thermoanaerobaculia bacterium | reverse complement strand
CCGGAGCGGATGCCGCCGAAGTTGCGCGTGTTGAGGATCACCTTCACGCGACGATCCGACGCCGCGATCTCGCGCAGAATCGCCGCGGTATTGTCCGTCGACGCGTTGTCGATGATGAGGTGCTCGTACTCGACTTCCTCGATCGACTCCATGACTTTGCGAACTTCTTCGTGAAGCGTGCGCAAGTTCGCCTCTTCGTTGAACGTGCCTGAGACGATCGTGACGGTCTTCTTCATTGCGCGGGTACGGCTGGCGGATACAAGAGGTGAACGCGGTTGGGAAGGCCCATCGACGCGATCTGCTGTGCGATCTCGTCCTGATAGCCGCGGCTGGAGATGATGATGGGAAGCGGAGGCAGCGTCGCGAGATCGTCGGGTGCGACGATCGGCTTTCCTTCGAGACTGCCACCCTGATACGCGCGATCCGAATCGACGAACGCGCGGATCTGCATCGATGACAATTTGCTTGCGGCGAGAAGCATCTGCGTGTGCGCGCCGGCGCCCCACACCACGACTTCCTCGCCCGTCTTTGCGACGGATTCGATGACGTCGATCACGGTGCCGAGCGCTTTGCGCGAATCGACGACGTACCGATCGAGTGCGGCGCGGCCGAGCGGATCCTGTTCGATCGCGACCGGACGAAAGCATGACGCGAGCACTGCAAGCGAAGTCGTCTGCGGCTCGACCCACACGGTCTCGAAGCCGTTGCGGCGCATCAAATTGTCGAGCGTTCGCGCCGTGAAGTAATTCACGTGCTCGACCGAGAACTGCAGGAACGGCTCGCGATGTTCGATCTGAAAGCCGTCGTCGGGATCGGACGAGAGAAAGAAATTCATCGCGTCCGGGACTTCGATGTAGACCGCGCCGGTCGGACGCAGCAGCGACTGCAGGCGCATCAGAAACGCCGGAAGCTCGGCGATGTGCTCGAGCACGTGACTGATGATGACGAAGTCGAACGTGCCGAGGTCGATGTCGTCGAAGACGCTGCCGACCGTGACGGGGATGTTGTATTCGTCCTTCGCGACCGTCGCGGCGTACGACGACGGATCGATGCCTTGCACGTCCGTCACGCCGCGATCCTTCAGCATCGCGAGCACTGAGCCGGTGTAGCAGCCGATGTCGAGCACGCGATCGCCCGGCTTCACGTTGCGCAGAATGTTGTCGCGCGTGTTCTCGTGCAGCTTCATCAGGAAATCGGGCTCGGGCGTGCTGCACGACTTGCGACGCTCGAGCAGCGCCGTCTTCTTCACCATCGCGCGGTAGTACTCGTCGAGGAAGCTCTGCTCGGGCGTGTTGTCGGCGAACAGAAAGCCGCAGCCGTCGCAAGAGACGACGTCGTAGCCGGAGTGGAAAGCGTTACGCGAGGGAGAAACGAATCGCTGCCGGTAGATCAGGCTCTTCGCCCGACTGCCGCAGATCGCACAAGACCGGAACACGGCGCGATTATGATCGGAACCAGACATGGGATCAATGCGCGATGGTTCGATCATTCCGGGCGGGACGAAGATGCGCTTTCTGCTCATCGGAGCGTGGAACACGCTCTTCGGTTACGCCATCTTCTTCGGCATCTACGAAGTCACGTCGCGCATCTTCAAGCTCGAGTACACCGCGTACACGACGGCGCAAGTCGCGACGTGGATCATCGCCGTCATGAGCGCGTTTCTCCTCCACAAGTACGTCACCTTCCGATCGCGCACGAAGGGCCGCGCGGCGATCTTCGAGTTCTTCCGATTCACGCAGACGTACGTCGCGATGTTCTTCTTCGGCCTCGCGTTTCTGCCGTTCCTCGTCGAGATCGCCGGCATCCGTCCGCGCATCGCCGTGCTCATCGTGACGGCCGCCGGAATGGTCATCAATTACACGGGACATCGGCTGTTTACCTTCCGCCGCGATGACACTTCGGAGTCGTGATTCAATGACGCCGATGATTCCGTACGGCCGCCAGACGATCGACGACGCCGATGAACAGGCAGTGCTCGAAGTGCTCCGCTCGGACTGGCTTACCACCGGCCCGAAAGTGCCGGAGTTCGAGAAAGCGTTCGCCGAAGTCACGGGCGCGCGCCATGCGGTCGCGGTGAGCAACGGAACCGCGGCGCTGCATGCAGCCGCGTTCGCAGCAAACATCGGCGACGGGGACGA
>DASVNL010000818.1:0-2364 GCA_036383875.1 Thermoanaerobaculia bacterium | reverse complement strand
ATGACCGGCGACAAACGATTGCCGCCCGCGTCGATACCGAGTCGCACGGCGCGCGCGAACGATGCTTCGTCGTAACGCGGACGGCGGCGCCCGCGGCCATCGGGCGGCACGAGGATGTTCGAGAGCGCGCTCCAGCGAACGATCGCGGGCTCGACGCTCCCTTCGGTCACGCCGCGCCCGTCCGCGCCGTGGCAACTCGCGCACGCGAAGAGCGTCGCGCCGAACTCGCCATCGCCGACGCGCGCGAGGACCGCGCGGCCGGATTCACTCGCGCCCTGACGATAGATCTGCTTGCCGCGCGTTTCCGCCGGCGTGAGCAGCGTCGCCGCGAGGAGCATCGCGACGATCATTGCGCGACGACGACTTCCTGCACGAGCTTCACGATCTCATCCGCCGACGCGAGTCCGAACGCCTTCTTCCACACGCCCTTCGGCTCGTTGCCGATCAGCACGATCGCGGTGTGCGTTTCCTTCGTGTCGGTGAGCAGGCCGAGTTTGTAGAGCGCCTTCTGCACGTTCTCTTTGTCGCCCGTGACGAAATGCCAGCCGCGCTCCGCGGACGCAGCTTTCGCGAAGCTGCGCAGTTTTTCGGGCGTGTCGTTTTCGGGATCGACGCTGATCGAGATGAGATGCACGTCGCGACCGAGACGATCGCCGAGGGCGGTTTGGATTTTGCGGAACGTTGCGCTCATGACGGGGCAACTGCCGTGGCATGTCGCGAAGAACGAGTTGATGATGACAATCTTCCCTTCGAGCAGATCCGAGTACAGACGCACTTCCTTTCCGTCCTGGTCGGTCAGCACGACGTCGGTGAAGTAGTTGCGGCCCGCGTCGGTCAGATTGCCCGCGTGCAACGGTGCGGCGCACAGCAACAGCAATGCTGCGATTGCGAGTCTCATCGGGTCTCCTGTTTCTGCATGTCCTTCTGCACGTCCGCGACGACTTCCTTGATCTTGTCGACACTTGGGAATCCATACAACTTCGTCCACGTGTGCGTGGCGTCGCTGCCGATGATCGTGAGCGGCTGATGGTCCTGCGGCCGCGCGTTCGCGGCGCCGAACGCCTTCACGATCTGATCGATCGCGGTCTGCGAGCCGGTGACGAGAATCCAGCCCGGCTCAGTGCGAAAGCGTTCACTCCAAGACTTGAGGCGCTGCGGCGTGTCGTATGTCGGATCGATGCTGACGGAAATGAAGCGCACGCCCTGCATCGATTGCTTCTGCAGACTCGCGAACATTGCGCCGGACGCGGGACAGATCGTGCTGCAGTTCGTGAAGATGAAGTTCACCGCGACGGACTGACCTTGCACGAGGTCGCGGTAGAAGTGCACTTTCTTACCTTCGTGCGTCGTGACTTCGACGTCCGGCACGTTCGGCGTGTATTTCACATCGGCGGCAAAGAGAGGGACTGAGACGATGAGCGCTGCCAGGAGTCGTTTCATTGTGCGATGGCCTCGAAGATCAGGGGACTGCCGTCATTGAGCGTGAGATGCAGCGATTTCGACTCGAGGAACACGTAGTAAATCCCCGCCTCGGGCACCGTAAACTTCAACGAATACGTCCCGTCTCCCGCACCCGCTGCCACGAGGCGCTGCTGCCAGCCAGACGTGACGTACGCCAGCGCGCGCAAGTCGCGGACGTCCTTGTGCGGCTTGTGCGTGTCGGGATCGGTCACGCGGAAACGCACTTCGAGTTCTTTGCCTGCCGCGATCGGCTTCTTATCCAGCAACGGCTCGATTGCGACCGCGCGTGCAGCGCGTTTCGATTCCGGTCCGGGTTGCACGGCGAGGTCGAAGCAGTGCACGACACGCGGAGCATTGAGGATAAATGCGATGTCGTATTTGCCGGCCGCGGGCATCTTCGTGCGGATCGAGAACACGCCCGGCTCCGACTCGCGCAGACTGCGATCGAGCACGAGTGCTGCTTTGGGCGAACGTCGCGCCGCCGTGAAGCTCCCCATCGGCGCGGCCATCCCTTCCATGTAGTAATAAACGGTGCGATCGCCGGGATTCGCGACGAGCACTGCGGTCGGCTCCGGTGCCGGCACGATCGCGGCGGCATAGCTCTCCGCGTGCGCGGACGATGCAGGCAATTGCCCGCCGGGGAACGTGGCGACGTTCGCGTCCGGACTCTTTCCGAGGTCGGCGAGGCGAATCATTTTCACTTGCTCGGAGCCGGACGCGCGGACGTACGCGAAGTCGCTCGTGAATGAAACCTGATCGGGCGATGCGCCGACATCCGTCGCCGTCGTGACGATCGTCGCCGTCGACGAGTCGATCACGTGCACGGCGTTCTCTTTGCCGTTGGTCACGAATCCCCAGCGGCCGCCCGGCGCGAAGGTGATGGAGTCGATGCCCGGCTTCGCC
>DASVNL010000817.1:0-7537 GCA_036383875.1 Thermoanaerobaculia bacterium | reverse complement strand
GCTGCCGGTCGAGACGAGCCAGATGAACTCGACGAACGCCGACGCGTTCACCACCGTCGCCGTCGGGTGATTCGTGCGCGGGCAAAGCGGCTCGGGCGTGATCGAGAGTTGCGGCGCGGGCGGATTGCCGATCGTCACCGTCACCGGATCCGACGTCAGCGTGCAGCCGCTCGTCGTCGTGGTGCTCACGGTGTACGAGCCGGACGTCGCGACGCTGATCTCCGCGCCGGTCATGCCGTTCGACCAGACGTAGTTCGAGCCGCCGGTCGCGCGCAGCATCACGGTGTTCGGCGCGCAGGTGTTCGACTCGCCGAAGACCGAAGCCACGGGCTTCTGATCGACGCGCACTTCTTTGCGAATGAGCTTCGTGCATGAGCCGAGATGAACCGTCAGCTCGGCGACGGCATAGTCGGTGTCGACGTCGAACGTGATGCTGCGGCTCGTCGGATCGGAGCCCGCCGCGAGCACGCCGTAGACGACGTTCCACGAGTACGTCGCACCCGGACCGGCATCGTCGACCGACGCGGTCACGCCGTGACGATCGCAAACGTTCGCAGGCATCGTGACCGTCAGCGGCGGCAGCGCGTCCGCCATCGTCGACGCCGTGTGCGTCGCGGTGCAACCACCGGACTTCGTCACCGTGACGCTCACCGAAACCGGACCGGCCGCATCGGGAACGAAGCGCATCGCCGCGCCGGTGTTCTGCACGATCGTGCCGTTGCTCACAGT
The DNA here is from genome assembly GCA_036383875.1 of Thermoanaerobaculia bacterium. Taxonomy (GTDB): domain Bacteria; phylum Acidobacteriota; class Thermoanaerobaculia; order Gp7-AA8; family Gp7-AA8; genus QHVT01. The sequence continues at coordinate 6,808 of DASVNL010000817.1, read as the reverse complement.
CCACGCGTACGACGCGCCCGCGCCGGCATCCGGCACGCTGACGTTCGTCGCGGTGTTCGTGCAGATCGCAGCGGGCAGCGTGAACGTCGCGACCGGCTCGCTGACTTCAGCGGTCACGGTCTGACGCGACCAGCAATCCTGCGCGTTCTTCGTGCGCACGGTCAGCGCGACATTGCCGGTCGAGCCGGCGACGAACGTCACGGTTGACGAGTACGACGGGCTGGTGAGCGTGCCGTTCTCGATCGACCACTGATACTCGATGAAGGACGACGCGTTGTTGACCGTCGCGGTGCCGCTCGCGCCGGGGCAGTACGTCGCGTTGTCGAGTGTGACGTCGGCCGTGTGCGCGTAGCCGCCCTGTGTGATCTGGAGATTCGGCGACTGCTGGAAGCAACTGCCGGTCGTGCTCTGCACCGAGTACCAACCGGGCGTCGTGACCTCGATCGAGCGCGTCGTCTCGCCCGTCGACCAGAGGTACGAATCCGCGAGCGTGGCCGTGAGCTTCACCGGCTCGCCGCCGTAGCAGACCTGAGTCTGCGGTGCGTGAATGTAGAGATACGGAAGGGCCTCGACGTAGATCGACGCACTCGCGGAGCAGCCGTTCTTCCACACCTGCAGCTCGTACGTGCCGCTCGAGACGACGAAGATCGACGGGCTCGTCGAGCCGTTCGACCACTGATAGGCGTCGTAGCCTGCCGGCGCCGCGAGCGTCGTGCCGCCGGTCGGGCAGAAGTACGTGCCGCTCGACGACGTGATCACCGGCGTGACGATCGTCGATGCGGTGATGTCCGTCGACGCGATGTTCGTGCAGCCCGCGGCGTTCGTGATTGTGACTTCGTAGTGACCTGCGTTCGACACAGTGATGGAGCGCGTCGTCGCGCCGGTGGACCACGCCCAGCTCGCACCATCCGGCGCGGTCAGCGTGCGGGTCGCGCCCGGACAGAGCTGGCTGCTCCCGTTGATCTCGATGAGCGAGCCCGGACGCGGGCTGACCGCGATGTCGACATACGCGTCTCGCGAGCAGCCGTCCGCGAAGAAGCCGGTCGCGTGCAGACGCACCGGATACGGCGTGCCGTTCGCAGTGAAGGTCGTCGACGACGCGTTCGGCGTCGCGACGCTGCCGCCTTCGATCCACCACGTGATCGACGTGAATGCAGACGCATTCGTAACGCTCGCCGATTGCGTGGTGAACGGACAGATCGAGCCCGGCGCGGTGATCTGCGGGACCGCGCTGTTGACGCTCACCTGCGCACTGCCGTTCGACGTGCAGCCGCTGACATCCGTCGCGACGACAGACAGTTCGACGGTGCCCGCGCCACTCGCGCTGAACACGACGTTCGTGCCGCTCGCGCTGGTGCCGCCGTTGTCGAACGTGCCGTTGAGAATCGACCACGCGACGTTCTGCCAGGAGCCGGACGCGATGCTGGCCGCGGCCGAGTTGGATGCGCACACGGTCGCCGGCGCGACGATCGTCACGCTGCTGCCGCCGAGGGCGATTTCTTTCGTCGCAGTGGGTGCGCGGCAGCCCGAGGTGTCGGTGCCGGAGACGGTCAGCGAGACCGGACCGTTGCCGTCCGCGACGAACGTGACGTTCGGACCGCTGGCCCACGTCGACTGGTACGGATACTCCGAAGTCTGGAAGTAGCCGTTGGTGATGCTCCACGACAACGTCTGCCACGCACCGGTGTCGACGGACGCCGATGACGGCGTGTACGCGCAGACGGACGCGGGGCTGGTGATCACCGGCGCCGCAATCACACGCGGCGCGAGTTGCTTCGTTGCCTGCGGCGCGCGACACCCGAAGCTGTCGGTGGCGTGCACGCTGAGAATCACCGGCAGACCGCTGTTGTCGCGGCGGAATCGCACCGTCGGGCCGCTGGCCCAGGTCGACTGATACGGATACTCATTCGTCTCGAAGAAGCCGTTCTCGATCGACCACGAAAGCGTCTGCCACGTGCCGCCGGCCTGCGGCGCTTCCACGCTCGCGTCGTAGATCGCGAAGTCGCACAGCGTCTCCGCCGAGGTGACGATCACCGGCGCGAGGATGGTGCGAATCGCGAGTTGTTTCGTCGCCTGCGGCGCGCGGCAACCGAAGCTGTCGACGGCCTCCGCACGGAGGACGACCGGCAATCCGCTCTGATCTCTGCGGAATTGTGCTGTCGTCCCCGAAGCCCATGTGGATTGATACGGGTACTGATTGGTTTCGAAGAAGCCGTTCTCGATCGTCCACGAGACTGTCTGCCACGTGCCGCCGTTCTGCGGCGCCGCCACCGAAGCCTCGTACATCCCGAACTCACACAACTCCTCGGACGACGTGAGGATCGCCGGCGCCGGGATCTCGCGACGCGGCAGTTGCTTCGTCGCCTCCGGTGCGGGACATCCGAAGCTGTCCGTGGCCGTCGCGTGGAGGACGATCGGATTCGTGTTGCCGTACGACGTGCGATACCGAACCGTCGGACCGTAGGCGTAGCTCGACTGATACGGATACTGATCGGACTCGAAGATCCCGTTCTCGATCGTCCACGAGACCGTCTGCCACGTCCCTTCCGCGGGCGGCGCGAGACCGGCCGTGTACATCGCGTAGTCGCACGTCGTTTCCGTCGTCGTCAGGATCTCCGGCGCATCGATCGAGCGCATCGGAACGGGCCGCGTGGCTTGTGTCTGACTGTTGTCCGATTTGTACGCGTTGACGCTCAACACGACCGGCAGCGTGTTGCCCGTCGCGCGGAAGTTCACCGTGAGTCCGTATGCCGTCGTCGATTGATACGGCCACTGATTGGTCTCGAAGATGCCGTTCTCGATCGACCAGCTCCCGTACGACCACGAGCCTTCCGCGGGAGCCGCGAGGGACGCGGTGTAGTTCGAGTACTGGCAGAGCTCATCGGACGACGTCAGGATCAGCTCGGAGTTCGAGGAGGGATAGCCGAGTGGGACGGTCTTCGAGGACCACGCCGTGTAGTAACAGGTGTTGTACATCCCCTGAAGCACGCGCGCTCGCAGGACGACTGGACCGCTGCCGTCCGCATAAAACGTGACGGACGAGAGCCCGCTGATATCCGTGTAGCCGTACGGCGGAAACGTCCCGCCGCTGATCGTCCAGTAGACCGATGAGGGATTGGCCACGGACACACTCGCGGTTGCGGTTCCGCCCGTGGGGATCGCGTTCGGCGCGGTGATCTCCGGACCGGCCGGCGGCGCCGCGACGTTCACCGTGTACGGCTGCGACGTCACCGTGCAGCCGCTGGCGTCCGTGACCGTCACCGTGTACGCGGTCGCGACGCTGGGCGTGTCGGTCATGTAGCGCGACGTGGCGCCGTTGGACCACGCGTACGTCGTCCAGCCGCTTCCCGCGTCCAGCGTGATCGGATCGCCCTCGCACACGGGGTTCTGTCCCATGTACTGAACGATCGTGGGCGCGGTACAGGTCTGCCCCTGGGACGCAAACGCGAGCAACGTGAGAACCAGGGCCATCCCGAGACGCGAGAAAGTGGCTTTCGACATGAAGACTCCATCCAGTCGGTCGCACGGACCGATTGATTCGTTGTGTGTTTTGGAAGTTGGGGAACCGGAAAAGCGGATCTGAGGCCCACAGCCACACCGCACACGCCCTGTCTTTGTGATGTGGCCACACTACTAGAATTCCTACGGCGAGCGCAAGGGTGGAAGGGCGGAGGGATGTGGGGGCGCTGCGTCGAGCTCGAGGCCTGCCCGAGGCACCGAGGACGGCCGCTGGCCCTCGGCCCTCAGCCCTCGGCCTGCAGCCCCCAGGAATCTTCGATCAATCCAGGCGTTAGGAAGGCGCGTGACGATCAGACAGACACGCGAGATCCGCATTGGCAATGTGAAGATCGGCGGGAACAACCCGATCGCCGTGCAGTCCATGACCGCGACGCGCACGCAGGACATCGCCGCCACCATCCGCCAGGTCGAGCTGCTCGAGGCCGCCGGCGCCGACGTCATCCGCATCGCCGTCGACAATCCGAAGGACGTGGTCGCGCTCGCCGAGATCCGCGCCGCGCGTCCGAACGCGAACATGTCGATCGACCTGCAGGAGAACTACCGGCTGGCCGAGAAGGTCGCGCCCTTCGTGCAGAAGCTGCGCTATAACCCCGGCCACCTGTACCACATCGAGCGAGACAAGACGATTCGCGAGAAGGTGCAGTACCTCGTCGACGTCGCACGCGCGCATGACTGCGCGATGCGCATCGGCGTCAACGCCGGCTCGGTCGATCCCGACAAGCTCGCGAAGTACGACGCGTCCGATTCGATCACGCCGATGATCGAGTCCGCCGCCGAGCACTGCGCGATGCTCGACGAGATCGGCTTCGATCAGTACTGCGTGTCGATCAAAGACTCCGATCCGAACAAGGTCATCGACGCGAACATCCGCTTCGCCGAGATGCGTCCCGACGTTCCGCTGCACCTCGGCGTCACTGAAGCCGGCATGCCGCCGGACGGGATCATCAAGACGCGCATCGCGTTCGAGCAGCTCATCACACGCGGCATCGGCGACACGATCCGCGTCTCGCTGACTCTCCCCTTCGAGCAGAAGGGCGAAGAGATCCGCGTCGGCCGCGCGATCCTCGACGACATCCGGGAAGGCCGCTTCCGCTCCGTGCCGCGGTTCGAGCACAAGGGGATGAACATCATCAGCTGTCCTTCGTGCTCGCGCGTCGAGAACGAGGCGTTCATCGATCTGGCTCAGAACGTGCGGGAGATGACGCAGTATGCGAAGGAGCACGACATCACCATCGCGGTGATGGGATGCCGCGTGAACGGCCCCGGCGAAACGGACGACGCGGACCTCGGCATGTGGTGCGCGCCGACGTACGTCAACCTCAAGCGCGGCCCGCAGTCCCTCGGCCACTACACCTACGACGAGATTCTCGGAAAACTTCGTCTCGAGCTCGATCGCCTGATCGACGAGCGTCAGACCGCAGGAGCGATTTCTTGAAGCGCGTTCACTACCTGGCCATCACGGCCGCCGTCATCATCCTCGACCTCTGGACCAAGTTCCTCGTGCTCGCGAAGATCGACCTGCACGAGGCCATCCCCGTCATCCCGAACTTCTTCCAGCTCGTGCACGTGCGCAACACCGGCGCGGCGTTCGGCATCGGCGCGAACGCGTCGTCGAAGCTCGTGCCGCTGCTCCTGAACGTCGGCGCGATCGCAGTGTTCTGCGTGGTCGTCGTCTACGCGCTGCGCTCGGCGGTTTCGGATCGCCTGCTGCAGACCGGACTGCACCTCATCCTCGGCGGCGCGATCGGCAATCTCATCGACCGCTTTCGTTTCGGCTACGTCGTCGACTTTCTCGACGTCTACGTCGGCAATCATCACTGGCCAGCGTTCAACGTCGCGGACTCGGCGATCTGCATCGGCATCGCGCTGTTGTTCTTCGACATGCGCAAGAAGCCCGAGACCGAGGACAACGCGGTCCCTGCCTAGAGGAATACTCGTCGTGCGCCGTACCATTACGGCCACTAGCTCATGACCGACCCGCAGAAAATGCTGGCCGAGGCCGAAGCCCTCGGTGTTCCCTGGATCGACTCGCCGTTCTTCCCTTCGCTCTTCGAGCGCGCGGAGCTGGACGACGAATCGAAACGGCTGATCCGCGACTTCTCGCAGAACGGCTACGTCATCTTCGATCCGCAGGTGCCGAACTCATGGATCGACGGCGCGTACAGCGAGGTCAAGGACAAGTACTACATCGGTGCGGGCAACTTCTATTCGGATGAGCGTCGCGTGCAGGACGCGTGGGTGTGGGGCGAGAACGTCCGCAAGATCGCGAACGCGCCGCGCGTGCTCGAAGTCCTCGAGCTCCTCTATCGCCGCAAGGCCTTCCCCTTCCAGACTCTGAACTTTCGCATCGGCTCCGAACAGAAGACGCACAGCGACAAAGCGTTCTTCGACTCGATCCCGCACGGCTTCATGTGCGGCGTCTGGGTCGCGCTGGAAAGCGTCGACGAGACGAACGGCCCGCTGCACTACTACCCGAAAAGCCAGAAGCTCCCGACGTTCAATCTGCACGACCTCGGACTGCTCGCGAGCGCCGCGGACAACCCGCTGCACAACGTCGGACGTTACGAACAGTTCGTCGAGCAGTTGATGCCGATGTCGGGCTGCGAGCGCACGGAGTTGCGCATCGAAAAGGGGCAGGCGCTGATCTGGGCCGCGAACCTCTATCACGGCGGCTGCCCGATCCTCGACAAAGACCGCACGCGCTTCACGCAGGTCACGCACTACTACTTCGAGGGTTGCCTCTACTACACGCCGCTGCACTCGGATCCGGGCATCGGCCGCATCACCCCGCGCAAGATCTACCACGCCGGCGACGGCTCCGTCGTCCCGCAGTTCTACAACGGCCGCATGATCGCGAATCCCGGCGAGTGGCCCCCGCGCTTCGTCGATGAAGTCGAGCAGATCATCGAGCATCCGCCTGTCGCACTCGGCACCGCCGCGGTGGAACAGCATCAGAAGCTCTCGCTCCTGAAGCGCGCGTTCTCGAAACTGCGCGCTTAGACCGCCGCTCCGTAGCGCCGGCTTCCAGCCGGCCGGACCCCAGGCTTCCAGCCTGTTGCGCGACGCCGGCAAGATGCCGGCGGAACGGCCGCCTGGAAGGCGGCGCTACGAAATCTCCCGCACCTCTCCGATCAACAACTTCGGCTCCGTCATCTCCTGCACCTGCTCCGGCGTGACGCCCGGCGCGACTTCGATGAGACGCAGGCCTTCGGGCGTGATGTCGAGGACGCAGTAGTCGGTGATGATGCGATTGACGCACGCGACACCCGTCAGCGGGAGGTTGCACTCG
>DASVNL010000816.1:0-8529 GCA_036383875.1 Thermoanaerobaculia bacterium | reverse complement strand
GTCGCACAGCACGATCGCCGAGTTGATCGCGCAGGGCGTCGACGCGATCTCGTGCTCCACCGACAAACTCATTGGTGCAACGCAGGGTGGTCTCATCCTCGGCAGCGAAGAACTGATCGCGAAGTGCCGAAAGCATCCGCTGATGCGTGCACTGCGCGCGGGCAAAGAAACCTACGCGATCGTCGCGGCGACGCTGCGCGTGTTCGCGACGCAGAAGCACGAAGAGCGCATCCCGATTTATCGGATGCTCGCCGCGCCGCTCGAGCTGCTGCGTGCGCGCGGCAACGACATCGTGCGCGGTACGTCCTGCACGATCATCGACAGCCGCGCCGCGCTGGGCGGCGGCACCACGCCGACCGAGACCATCCCGTCCGTCGCCATCGAAGTCCCCGGCGACGCGAACGCCCTGCAACAGAAGTTTCTCCAGTACTCGACGCCGATCGTGGGTCGCATTCACGACGATCGCTTCACCATCGACATCCGCACGTTGCTCGAGACTGACCTCACGACCGTGGCTGGCGCGCTGCGGTCGATGTTGTAGATAATTGTTGCGGCTGGCCTGGTTCTGCGTATGCTGTAACCGCATATGCGAGCCATCCGACCCGCCATCTTCCCAGTTTTTGCCCTTTCGGCCCTGATCGCATCTGCGGCGCAGTCGTTCCTCGTCGCGCCGCCGCGACTCGGTCCGGCGCCCTATCAGCGGAACAACGTGAAGGTCGCGGCGAGTGGCGACCAGTTCCTCGTCGCCTGGCACGACGGGCGGGAACAGTGGAACGTCGGACGTGGTCGCACCTTTGTCTCGCGCGTGACTCGCGACGGCGCCCTGCTCGATCCGGCCGGTATCGCGGTCGGACAGGACGTGAACTTCTACGGCGCGAGCAGCCTGCTCTCCGTCGCGTCGAACGGCACCGACTTCCTCGTGGCCACGCGCCGCGACGCGAACAAAGTGCAGCTCACGAAGATCACGCGCGATGGCGTCGCCGAGCCCGCGCCCACGATCGACATCACCGCGCACTACGCGAACCTCGTCTCGCTCGCTGACGGCTACGCGCTCTTCTACAACGAGAACTCGAGCGTCAATAACGTCGTTCTCTCGACGCGCGGCAAGGTCGTCGTGCTCGATCGCGACGGGCGTCTCGTGCGCGGCTCCGTCGACATCGTCGCGTCGTCCGGCGAAGTGTGGGATCTCAACGCGGCGCTGAGCGGCGACGGCGACAGCATGCTGCTGATCTGGAAGGACAGCGGCGACGGTCGCGTGCACGCGCGAGCGATGAGCGCGACCGCGTTGCGCAACGGCAACGTCGCGTTCAACTCCGATCTCGAGACGCCAGCGGTCACCGCGGCGCACGATCTCGACATCGTCAGCGGCGGCGACCGCTACTTCGTGACCTGGATTCAGGGGCAGGAGTATCGCGCGCGCATCATCAATCTGAGCGGCGGCGCCGCCGGCGGAATCATCACCATCGCGACGACACAGTTGCCGTCCGACATCGACGTGACGTGGAACGGCGCGCGATTCGTCGCGGCGTACACGCTGTTCGAAGGCATCGACCGCTCGATGCAGATCGCGGAGTTCACGCCGAACGGCATTCGCGCGAACGACGTGAACCCGCAACGCGCGACGTCGACGAACGTCGCGATCGCGTCGGCCGGCGGCGACTCGCTGGTCGCGTGGGACGGCTGGGGTCCGCAGCAGATCGATCGCGACAAGATTCGCGCGGATGTCTTCAGCTCCGCGTCGACGTTCAAGTTTGGCGGCTCCGCGCTGCTCGTTTCGCGCAGCGGTGCGATTCGCACGAATCCAACCGGCGTGTGGCGCGGATCGCATTACCTCGCCGCGTGGAGCGAACAATCCGACGTGTCGCACGTCGTGGTCGCGCGACTCGACGCGAGCGGCCGCTCGATCGATGGCGAAGGGAAGGTGCTCGGCAGCGCAGGCGCGTCCGCACCATCGCTTGCGACCGACGGTCACGACGCGCTCGTCGCGTGGTCGCAATCGGACGGCGCCTACGTCGCGCACGTCAGCGCGAACGGGATCATCACTCCGCGCCAGTTCTCCGCCGCGACGTTCCTGGGCAACGCGCAGGTCGTGTGGAACGGCGAGGACTACGCCGCGTGCGCTGCGAAGACGATGGTGCGACTCGGCACCGACGGGACGACGAAGCAGGTCGCGACGATTCCGAACGCCAGCGACTCCGAATGTCATCTCGCATGGAGCGGCTCGCAGTATCTGTTGCTGTGGCGCAGGACGGAGATCTGCTTCCCGGTCTGCATCCCTCCGACGTCGCTGTGGGCGCAAGCGGTGTCCGCCGATCTCGCCCCGCTCGGCGGCGCGATGCGTCTCGCGGATCCGTTCGTCGCCAGCGAGCCGAAGTTCGCAAACGCGAGCGATCGCACGCTCGTCGTGTGGCTCGAAAACGATGGCGGCGCCGTGACGCTGCAGGCGAAGCGCATCACCGCGGTCGGCACGGTGCTCGACGCCGCCTCGTTCGAAATCGGCGAAGCCTCAATCCTCGGCGACGTCTTCGCCGACGGCGAGAACTGGGTCGTGACCAGCGGCCCGTACGCATGGCGAGTCTCGCGCAGCGGCAACGTCGGCGCGCGCGAAACGCGCTATCCGTTCATTGCTCCCGGCATGCAGAGCGATGTGATCTTCGGCGGCCCCGCGCCGCTGGCGATCTTCCAGCAACCCGACGCGTCGCTGACGCCGCAGATTTACGGCCGGTTCCTCGAATCGATCCGGCGCAGAGGAGTGAGGCACTAGATGATTTCCCGAGCGATCCGCACGTTCTTCATTGCCCGGCCGCAGCTATACGGACGCTTCCTCAGCGCTGGCCGCGGGCGCGCTGTCCGGCGCTGACGTCACGCGTCCGTACAACATCATTTCGATCTGGGAGCGTGACTCGGTGAGAAGGCGATCCTTGGCTTTGAGAGTGAGACCCTCGGTGGGAATCGGCGTTCCGACTTTGATCGTGACCGGGCCGGGGTGGATGGCCCAGCGGCCGACGGGGAAGACGTCGAACGTCCCGTCGATCGCGATCGGCACGATCGGCTGTTCCGACTTCAGCGCCAGCAGGAACGCGCCGCGCTGGAATGGACGCATCTCGCGATGGCGCGATCGTCCTTCCTCGGGAAAGATCACGATCGTGTTTCCCTTGCGGATGCGATCCGCCGCGAGGTCGAGCGACTTCACGGCCGTGCGGCGATTCTTGCGATCGATCGGAATGAAGCCCGCGCGCGAAAGAGACCAGCCGAAGATCGGAATCTTGAAGAGACTGACCTTGGCCATGAAGCGAATGGGTTGATGGATGGCGGCGAATACGCACGGGATGTCGAGATAGCTGTAGTGATTGCCGACGAAGATGTAGCGCTTCGTCGGATCGATGTTCTCGAGTCCCGTCGCTTTCAGATCGATGCCCGCGGCCCACACGAGCGTGCGCGCCCACAGCGTGATGATCTTCTCGATCAGCGGCGACGTCGAACGCACCGCCGCCACGACGATCGTGGCCGTGGCACACGGGATCGTGATCAACACCGCGACGATGGCCAGCCACACGGTCCGCAACATGGGCGCACATGATAGAGGGTAGCCTCAATCCCGCAAGCTCGGCCTGTTCAGAGACTCTGCTTGATGCGCTCGAGCTGCGCGAAGTGTTTCGCGTCGTGCTTCTTCATCCGTTCGAGCGCCATCGGAATCGTGATCGCGCCGTAGTCGGGATGCGTGCCGCTGCGCGCGAGCTCTTCGTCGTTGAGCCGCGCGACGAGTCGCAGGTTGCGCTCGCGATCGAACGCGAACTGCTCGAGCAACTCGGCGAGCGGCTCGCGGCGATGCACGCGCTCGACCCACGCGTCCTGCGCGAGCGCGGGCAGCGGTTGATCGCCGGCAGCACCTGAGAGAATGGTTCGGATGCGCACCGCGTACACGAGCTCGAGATCGGCGAGATGCGCGACGACGTCGTGCACCGACCACTTGCCTTCGCGTTCAGGCTTGCTCAGTTGCGCGTCGGAGAGTCCGCGCGTGGCGTCGGTGAGGCGGCCATGAAACGCGCGCAGCGAATCGAGTGTTTCTTGCATGTGCTCGATTCTCCTGCAATTCGCGAAACCGTTCGACTGCCCTTCGACTGGGACCTCGTGCTCGCGTGGTTCGCCGCGCGCGCGATTCCCGGCGTCGAGCGCGTCGAAGGCGGCGTCTACGAACGCGGCGACGTCCGCGCGTGGCACGCGGACGGGTTCGTGCACAGCACCGGCGAGAGCGCGCGCATCCGCCGTCTCTTCGACCTCGACGCCGATCCCGCCGCGATCGCGAAGACGCTGTCGCGCGATCGCATGCTTGCCGCGCTGTTGCGCAAGAAGCCGGGCATTCGTGTGCCGGGCGTGTGGGATCCGTTCGAGCTCGCGGTGCGCGCGATCGTCGGACAGCAGGTGAGTGTCGCCGGCGCGCGCACGGTCCTCGGCCGCATCGCCGCGACATACGGCATCACACCGGAAGGTCTCGCCGGCGCGGACATTCAAAGCATGCCGCGCAAACGCGCGGAGACGATTCGCATGCTCGCGCGCGGCGTTGCAACGAACACGATCGATCTGCAGCGCGACGACCTCACGCAACTCCCCGGCATCGGCCCCTGGACCGCGAGCTACATCGCCATGCGCCTCGGCGACGCCGACGCGTTCCCCGCCGGCGATCTGATCCTGCGTCGCAACGCCGGCGATCTCACCGAGCGCGAACTGCGCGATCGCGCCGAACGCTGGCGTCCGTATCGCGCCTACGCGGCGATGCTTTTGTGGACGCGCTGAACGTGTTTGCAGCGCGTTGACCGCCGCGATGCGGTGGCGGGTCTATGCTCCGGCGCATGCGTGCCTGGATCGTCGCCGCGTCTTTGCTGCTTGCAGTGAGTGTCGTTGGTAATGAGACGTTCACGGTGCGCGGCGTCGTGATGTATGACGGAGCCGCGCTTCCTGGCTGCACCGTCACGCTCGGCGGAAAGCGCGAGGTGATTTCGGACGCAGACGGCAGCTACGCCTTCACGTTTGTGCCGCCCGGCGACTACAGCCTGAGATTCGCTCTGTCGGGATTTCAATCGCAGTCACGCGAGCTCCGCGTTGCCGGCGACATGGACGTGCAGACCGAGCAACTCGAGGTTCTGCGTGACGAAGTCATCACGCTGGCGTGCGGAGGGCCGCCCTGTAATGACACGCCGCCCGAGACCGCGTACGACGATCCTCTCTGCAGCGACTACATGCTCGACGAGATGCTCATCGAAGGCGCGAAGAATCAGGATCGGTCCGCGATCGAGTACCTGCAGAGGCGCTACGAATCGACCGTGTCGTACGATCACAAACATCGCATTGCGGCGGCGTTGCTGGGACGCGTGCCGGACGACAGCAGGTACTGGAACGAGCTCGCGACGCTCGCGAGCGACGCCGTACGCTTCGCGTACGTGAACGACGTGCCGACACCCGAGTTCGTGCAGTGGTGTGCGGAGCGTCAGATTCACGCCGATCGGCATCACTCGGTACTCAGTTTCGCTTTCGCCTTGGCCACCGCGGACGAGCGTGGGCGTCCGCTGATCCAGCGCGCATTGCAGACGAACGATCGCTGGCTCGTTTCGGATGCGATCATCGCCCTGTATCCGCGGCTCGACGCGCGTGCGCTCGCCGAGATCGGGAAGGCCATCGCGCGTTTTCCCGACGATGTCGAGATGCTGACCTCACTCCTCGCGGGCTTTCAATCCGAAGCCGCGGATGCGCTCGCGTTGTCATTGCTCGATGCACAGGGTAAGGCGGCATATCTCGAGCAGCGGGAACTGAACCGCTGAACCTGCTCACGCGGGCTGATCCGCACCGCAAATCGCAGGTGTACAATCGGTCGCTCTCACGAAAATGGAATCTCCCCCGTCCAACCGCGCGTCCAATTCCTGGAACCGAAGGAGAACGCTGTGTCCGAGACCCTGATCGCGGCAGATGTCGCTGAAGCTGTGGGCGCGGGCCAGGAGCCGATCGTCAATGACCTGACGATCCATGTTGCAACCGTCAACGGCTCCGGCTCGCAATCTTCGAACAATGTCCTCATGCGCTCGATCTTTCAGATGGGCGTGCCGGTGAGCGGGAAGAACATGTTCCCGTCGAACATCGCGGGACTGCCGACCTGGTTCACGATCCGCGCGAACAAGCACGGATGGATCGGCCGGAAAAAAGAAGTCGACCTGATGGTCTGCATGAACGCGCAGACCTCGCGCGAAGACGTCGAGGGGCTCACACCGGGCTCGCTCTGCATCTACGACGCACCACTCAACTGCAAGGCGATCCGCAACGACGTGCACTTCTTCGAAGTGCCGTTCGCGAAGCTCGCCGCGGACCTCGCCGAAGACTCGAAGCTGCGCAAGCTGCTCACGAACATGATCTACGTCGGCATCATCGCCGAGTTGATCGGCATCGATCGCGGCGAGATCCTCAACGCGATCACCAAGCAATTCAAAGGCAAACAGAAAGCGATCGATCCGAACGTCGCCGCCATCGACAAAGGGATCGAATACGCGAAGGCGAATCTGCCGCGCCAGAACAAGTGGCGCGTCGAGCGGATGAACGCCACGCAGGGCAAGATCATCATCGACGGCAACGCCGCGGCGGCGATCGGCGCGATGTTCGGCGGCTGCACGGTCGTGACGTGGTATCCGATCACGCCGTCGTCGTCGCTGTGCGAATCGCTCATCGACTACATGAAGCAGTACCGCATCGACCAGGACGGCAAGGCGACGTTCGCGATCGTGCAGGCCGAAGACGAACTGGCCGCGGTCGGCATGGTGCTCGGCGCCGGCTGGGCGGGCGCACGCTCGATGACTTCGACCGCCGGCCCCGGCATCTCGCTCATGGCCGAGTTCATCGGCCTCGGCTACTTCGCCGAGCTGCCCGGCGTGATCTGGGACATCCAGCGTGTCGGACCGTCGACGGGACTGCCCACACGCACCGCGCAGGGCGACGTGAACCAGGTCGCGTTCCTCTCGCACGGCGATACGCAACACATCACGCTGATCCCGAACAGCGTCGCGGAGTGTTTCGAGTTCGCGAGTGAAGCGCTCGATCTCGCCGAGCAGTTCCAGACTCCGGTGTTCTGCCTCAGTGATCTCGACCTCGGCATGAACAACTGGATGTCGGATCCGTTCGAGTATCCGACCAAGCCCATTCAGCGCGGCAAGGTCCTCACCGCCGAAAAGCTCACCGAGCTCGAAGGCAAGTGGGGCCGCTACGCCGACGTCGACGGCGACGGCATTCCCTGGCGCACGCTGCCCGGCACCGATCATCCGTTCGCGTCGTACTTCACGCGCGGCTCGGGCCACGACGCTCAGGCGCGTTACTCCGAAAAGCCACAGGACTACAAAGACACCGTCGATCGTCTCGCGAAAAAGTACGAGACCGCGAAGCAGTTCGTGCCGAAGCCGATCGTCGATCAGCGCGACGCGAAGATCAGCTTCCTCGCATACGGCACGACGCACTGGGCGCTCGAGGAATCGCGCGATCAACTGCGCCGCGAGCGCGGCATCGAGACGTCGTACTTCCGCCTCCGCGCGCTGCCTCTCACCGATGAACTAAAAGCGTTCGTCAACGCGCACGACCGGATCTACGTCGTCGAACAGAATCGCGACGGCCAGATGGCGGACATCATCCGGCTGGCCCTCGGCACCGAGCAGCACAAGATCCGCAAGATCCTGCACTACACCGGACTGCCGTGCGATGCGCGCACGATCACCGACGCCGTGCTGCAGATGGAATCGACCGCGGCGCTGGCCGAGCCTCTGCTGCTCGTGCGCGCCGAGGCGAAGCTCACGGCGGGAACGATCCCGATGATGCCGAATCAGGCGCAGCGCGAAGCGCGGGCGGAGGACTAACCATGGCTGACAGCACACTGAAACTCGGCACTGGCGAAGCGATCAAAGAAAACCGCCTCGGCCTCAAGCCGACGGATTATCAAGGCGGCAAGTCGACGCTGTGCGCCGGCTGCGGCCACGACGCGATCTCCAATCAGATCGTCCGCGCGTTCTTCGAGATGAGCGTGAAGGCGGAGAGCGTCGCGAAGTTCTCCGGCATTGGCTGCTCGTCGAAAACGCCCGCGTACTTTCTGCAGCGCTCGCACGGATTCAACTCCGTGCACGGACGCATGCCCGCCGTCGCGACGGGCGCGATGCTCGCGAATCACAAGCTGCTCTCGATCGGCGTCTCCGGCGACGGCGACACTGCGTCGATCGGACTCGGGCAGTTCATGCACCTCGTGCGTCGCAACATCCCGATCATCTACATCATCGAGAACAACGGCGTGTACGGCCTGACCAAAGGCCAGTTCTCCGCGACCGCGGATGAAGGCTCGAAGCTCAAGACCGGCGTCATCAATGATCTTCCGCCGATGGACCTCTGCGCGTTGGCCGTGGAGCTCGGATGCGGCTTTGTCGCGCGCGGATTCGCGGGCGATCCGAAGCAGATGATCAACATCCTCAAAGCCGCGATCGCGCACGACGGCACCGCGGTCATCGACGTGAT